>JBFIXY010000137.1:0-4901 GCA_041605655.1 Planococcus sp. (in: firmicutes)
AACATTGCCATCGGATCGTTGGTGCCTGATTCAGCTTCGAGAGTTGAAGAAATTTTGGAATTGACGTTTTGGCCTGCTAATACGGAAAAGACTGCAGCGGCATCTGTTGAGCCAACAATCGATCCGAGCAAGAAGGCTTCAAGCCAAGTGATATCGAGGATAGAATATGCAGTAGCTGCCACTATCATGGTAGTGATGAGGACGCCGATCGTCGCTAGGGAGAGAGAGCCGCCCATGACCGGACGGATGTGTTGCCATTTCGCCTGCAGACCACCTTCAAAAAGGATGAAGATCAATGCAACAATTCCGACCAATTGTGCCATTTCCGCATTCGAAAAATAAATGATGCCTGTAACATCACTGCCCAAGAACATACCAATAATCATGAAGAGGACAAGGGAAGGCACTCCGGCGCGCGACGATACTTTGGTCATCAGTACTCCTGCCAGAAGAAAAATACCGCCCATCAATATTAATCCGTTAGTCGAGAAATCGATCATAGGAAACCCCCTATTCTTTTCATAATAGTCTCATTATACCATAATTATAGGACATAAAAAAAAGCGGAGCTCCCTTACGAAAGCCCCACTAGCCGGTCATACTGTGTCTTCACCGACAATTTTCACTTCTAATTCCAAGTCGATGCCGAATTTTTCATGCACCGCCGATTTCACCATTTCAATTGTCTGGATATAATCGTTTGCTGTCGCATTGTTTTTGTTTACGATGAATCCAGCATGTTTTGTAGAAACTTCCGCACCACCGAATCCTCGGCCTTGAAGACCACTTTCCTGGATTAACTTGCCGGCAAAATTACCCGGTGGACGTTTAAAGACACTGCCTGCAGATGGAAATTCCAAAGGCTGCTTCGATTCACGCTGAAACGTCAAATCGACCATTTTCGCATCGATTACCGGTTGGCTGCCAAATTCCAAGTCAAATTCCGCTGATAATACATAATAGCCTTTTTTGGTGATGATGCTTTTTCTGTAGCCTAATTCCAATTCTTCTTTCGACAACACCAGTTTGTCCCCTTCAGGAGTCAATACAGTTGCCTGACGGATGATGTCTTTGATTTCGCCGCCGTACGCACCAGCATTCATCGCCATAGCACCACCGATTGAACCGGGAATCCCGCAAGCGAATTCAAAACCGGTCAACCGGTTTGTCGCTGCAGCTTTTGATACTTCCTTGATATGTGCGCCGCCTTGCGCATAGACTGTCGTGCTTGTAATACGGATTGCGTGTAAACTTTTCAAGTTCAACACGATGCCGCGCACGCCGCCATCACGGACGACCATGTTCGAGCCATTGCCAAGAAGCAACATCGGAATGTTGTTTTCGTAGGCATATTTAACAGTGTATGCTGTTTCATCTTCAGTTGTCGGAGTTACAAATATATCGGCCGGGCCACCCATCCTTGTTAAGGTATGAAGGTGAAGCGGTTCATCCATTTTCACATGATCGTCAGCCAAAAATCGGCGAAGATCCGTTAACCATTTCTCTTTCGTCATCCCAAGCAAATCCCTTCTAAACTTTTCGCTTTTAATAGTATCTAATTTTCTTGTCATTTTGACAAGTGATTACACTATCTTCCGTACTAAAGACCGATAAAATAATATCTCGAATTAAAGAGTTTTTAATTAAAGACTATTGACATCGAGATATTTAGAGGTTATAGTTAGAACAAATACATCACCCTTAGGAGGAAAAAACATGAAAAAGTGGACAGTAGACGCAGCACATTCAGAAATCGGTTTTTCAGTTAAACATATGATGATTTCCAAAGTAAAAGGTTCTTTTACCGGCTTTGAAGCAGAAGTTGAAGCGAACGAAGAAAATTTAACAGGCGCTTTGATCGATTTTAAAATCGACATCAATAGCATCAATACAAATAATGAAGATCGTGACAATCATTTGCGGTCGGCGGATTTCTTCGATGCCGAAAATCATCCGCATATTTTGTTTACAGCCAATGACATCGTTAAAAAAAATGACGATGATGAATACAAATTGACAGGAGATCTTACCATTAAAGGTGTGACGCGCCCAACTACGTTCGATGTGGAATATGGCGGCAAAGGTACTAACCCTTGGGGCGTTGAAGTTGTCGCATTCAATGCCGTAAGTAAAATCAACCGCAAGGAATTCGGCTTAACATGGAACCAAGCTTTGGAAACAGGCGGCGTTCTTGTCGGTGAAGACATTAAGATTTCATTGGAATTGCAAGCAAACCCGGCTTAATCAAACAAATGGAAACAACCGAAAAAGCAGTGCGGAATTTTTTCCGCACTGCTTTTTTATATCGAGCCGGACTCCTCTATTTTTTTCAACGGTTTCACTGCCGGTCCATCCAGCACTTCGCCGTTATAAGAGAATCGTGAACCATGGCATGGACAATCCCATGAACGCTCGGCGTCGTTCCATTTTGTTTCGCAGCCCAAATGCGTGCATGTCGTGTCGACCAAATGCAATTGGCCGTACTCATCGCGATAACCACCCGCTTTTTTCCCGCCGACTTTCACTAAGCCGCCTTGACCATTTTGCAATTCTTGAACCGATTTCGAAGAAGAATGCAATTTCCCTTTCACCAATTCTTTCGCTACCGAACTATTGTCTTTAATGAAACTAAGGGCATCTACGGCTTTTAGTTTTGTTCGCGTCGGATCGAAAAGGTCCGCATAGGGATTTGCGTTACCCAAAATATGATCAGTCAGCAAAATGCCCGCAGCCGCCCCGTTCGACATGCCCCATTTATGAAAACCGGTCGCAACGAAGATGTTCTCGTATCCTGCAGTGATTTTCCCTATATAAGGAATTTTGTCGAGCGTCGTCATGTCCTGTGAAGACCAGCGGTACGGAATGTCCGTTATCCCAAAATGTTCTCTCCCGAATTGGACTAAGTTTTCGTAATGCTCCATTGTCGGTGATTTGCTCTTGCCAGCTGGATGACCGTCACCGCCGATAAGCAGCAATTTTTCGCCGTCGATGCCAGTGGCGTAGCGCAGAGATCTAGACTCCCCATCAATGCTGATGTACATGCCATCCGGAATAGGACTGGACGTCCGAGTTGCAATTGCATACGAACGGTTAACCGAGAGTCTTGAAAAATACAAACCATCAGCATCATTAAACGGATAATGAGTGGCCACGACCACTTTGTCGCATGACAAATGGGACATATTTTCTGTTTGGATGACCGGATCGTCTTTGCTCAATATTTTTTGAGCACGGGTATTTTCGTAGATTTTACCCCCAAGCCTTTCAATTTCACTGACCAGCTTAGACAGGAACTTCACCGGATGGAACTGCGCTTGCTTCCGCATCACCACGGCTTCTTCTACATTAAAAGGCAATTCCACTTCCTCTTTTGCCAAGCCGCCATCAATTCCTAAGATGTCATACGCTTCGGCTTCTTTTCTCAGCAATGTCGCGCCATGAGACGTAGTCGCATAGAGAAAAGCATCGTGATGACTCAAATCACACTCGATGTCAAGTTCAGTTGCCATGTCTTCAATGAATTTCAAACCGCCTATATTGGCTTCGTAATACAACCGGGCCTTTTCTTCCCCCACCAACTTGATGAGCGGAGAATAGTACAGGCCATGCTGTGCTGTAATCTTGGCGGTTGTGTAACCTGTAACACCATCAATCAATTTCCCAGCTTCAATCAGCGTTACTTTCTTGCCTGCTTTTGCTAGCAGATACGCCGTGATAATACCGGCAATCCCGCCACCAACCACCCCGATTTCTGTGGATTCATTGGCTTGCAAAGCTGGAAAACTCGGTACGTCTTTATAGGTTCTCCATAAAGATTCCATATGCTCCGGCAGACGGCTTGAATGTTCATTGTTGGACATGCGATCCCTCCTAAAAACGATTTACTAGATAACTACCCTGTCCTCCCATTTTTAATCCGCAGGAATTTGCAGCTTTCGTTTCCGATTGATAACTTCTACCATATAAAAAAAACCGAAAGCGCTTTTGCGCCTCCGGTCTCGTTCTGTTATGCAAATTTCACTTTCATCACTAGTTGCAGTTTGTAAATTTTTTCTTTGATTTCTTTTTATAAAGGCAGTAATCAGCCACCCTATTTACGATTCACAGGAATCGCCTGTGCAATAAGACGTTTTGCTTTGACCTAGCGGTTTGAGTTTAGGCCGGATGCCTTCCTCTTCCGCAATCTCACGGATGGAATCGACAAACGCATCGAGTGGTTGTGCTCCAGAAATGGCGTATTTGCGGTTAATGACGAAAAACGGAACTCCTTGTACGCCGATTTGACGCGCTTCCATAATGTCCATTTCAACTTCTTCATTGAATTGTTCAGATGCTAAAACACTTGTTGCCTCGTCTTTCGGCAATCCGACAGCTTCAGCAGCTTCCAGCAAAACTTCAACATTGCTGACATTCTTGCTATCAACAAAATACGAATGCATTAATAGTTCCGCCAACCCGGCGTCCTTGCCTTGCGTTTCCGCCCATTTCATCAATCGGTGGGCAGCCAGCGTATTGCCACTCATCATATTATCAAAATTATATTCAAGTCCTACTGAGCGTGCGTGAGCCGCAACACCTTTCGTCATTTCTATTGCCTGTTCAATAGTCGCGCCTGTTTTTTTAGCTAAACTTTCATAAGTAGGAACCGAAGAGTTCACTGGTGCAGCTGGATCCAATTGAAAAGCTTTGAACGAAATCTCAGCTTGCGAATGAAACCCGGATTTTTCGAGCGCTTGCTCTAGCGTACGCTTGCCTATGTAGCAAAACGGACATACATAATCTGACCAAATTTCAATCTTCATAATTTCACCTCACGCATTACTATAACAACGAACAATACCCCACTCAATATTTTTGCCTAGCACACGAAAAGTGCAGATGCCCATGTTAGCCCCGACAGG
>JBFIXY010000138.1:0-4871 GCA_041605655.1 Planococcus sp. (in: firmicutes)
AAAGTAAACATTGCAGTGAAAGAACCTGTTACAATGATTGTCCGGACAAGCGAAAAAGACGACTACACACCTGAATTGGTGTTGGATGAGACTTTGATGCAAGACGGAAAAATCGAAGCGGGAATCGATAAAGACAAAGTAGTCGGTACTGTGAAACTTGCGAAAAAAGAAGGCACGGATTATGGCTTCCTTGATGAAAAATCGGAGGCAATCCAAGTCGTAACGACAGAAAAAGTAGAACGGGCAAACTGGTTCTCATTGTCGATGCAAGCGATTGGCAACTTCTTCGGAACATTATGGACAGGTGCACTTGATTTTGTAAAAGGGTTATTCTAATAAAAAGCGGGCCATCTTATGATGGTCCGCTTTTTTCATGCAATTTTCCAGCAAGCCATGAGCTTCAGTACGCCTTCAGTGATTTCGGTTTCTGATAATCCACCGAATCCGAGGACAATTTGTGGGGGCAGCGCTAAAGTTTCTCGAACGTCGTAGGAAGATAAGCCGAAAACCCGTATTTTTGAATGTTTGGCTAGTTCCACAAGTTCTTTTTCCGTGAAAGAGGTATCGATGGTCAATACAATATGCATGCCAGCTTGTTCACCCGAAACTTTGACAACGGGTGCAAACCCTCGCAAAGCAGCTGTCAGATGCTCTAATTTCTTTTTATACAGTTTGCGCATACGGTTCAAATGGCGTGAAAAATGACCTTGTCCCATAAATTCAGCGACTAGCTGCTGATCAATTCTCGGAACGGACGATGAATAATGAAGAAAGGTTTGCTGATAGGCGCGCAAAAGACTCTTCGGCAATACCATATACGCGATGCGCAAAGACGGCATGAGCGATTTTGAGAACGTGCTCAAATAGATGACGCGGTCGCTGCGGTCCATGCTTTGCAATGCGGGAATCGGACGGCTTGTATAGCGGAATTCGCTGTCATAATCGTCTTCGATAATAAACCGCTGCGGTTCGGCCGCTGCCCAATTTAGGAGCTGGGCACGTTTTGTGGCGCTTAGTACGGCACCTGTCGGGAATTGGTGCGACGGTGTAACGTAAGCGATATCGACTTTCTGCGCCTCTAATTCAGCTACGCTGATGCCGTCCTCTTCTACTGTAATCGGTACAGCTTTTCGATCATAATGATTGAATATGCTATGCGTTAATGCATAACCGGGATTTTCGAAGCCGAATAAAACCTGTTTATCCAATAAGCGGATCAACAAAGGCATGAGTTGCTCAGTTCCTGAGCCAATGACGATTTGATCGGTATCACAGCGGACGCCGCGCGAAGCGAATAAGTAATGGGAAATTTCACGACGCAGCGATTCATCACCTTGTGGATGGCCAGACAATAGCAATTCATGGTTCATTTCGTCTAACACGTCTTTGGCGATTTTTCGCCAAGTTGAAAAAGGAAACGATTGGGTATCGATTTTTGCAGGATTAAAGTCGAATTCGTATTCGACTGGTACGACAACAGTTTGCGGTTCTTCTTGCTGCACGTCCAAATAAGCAAGTTCTTCAACGGGCAAGGCGTAAAATCCTCTGCGGGCACGCGACTCGATAAACCCTTCGGCTACTAACTGGCTATAAGACAATTCGACGGTGGTCTGGCTAATATCGAGAAATTCCGCTAGTTTGCGCTTGCTTGGCAATTTAGCCCCAACGGAGATATTGCCTGAAATGATGGCTTGCCGAATTTCATTATAAAGTTGCTTGTACAAAGGCGTTGCGTCAGTGCGTTGAAGTTGAAACATGAGCATGTCCATCGTTATCTCCCTCTCCTGACCTTGTTTAATAGTTTATAACTGAGTCTTTTTATGTGGTCACTTTCTATTATACTAGAATTATTAACTGATAGGAGGAATTTCACATGAATCAACAAGGTACAGATCGCGTAAAAAGAGGCATGGCTGAAATGCAAAAAGGCGGAGTCATCATGGACGTAGTGAATGCTGAACAAGCACGTATTGCCGAAGCTGCTGGAGCTACAGCAGTAATGGCGTTGGAGCGTGTGCCTTCGGATATTCGCAGAGACGGTGGCGTCGCACGGATGGCAGACCCGCGCATCACAGAAGAAGTCATGAAGGCGGTATCGATTCCGGTCATGGCAAAAGCACGTATCGGGCACATTGTGGAAGCACGTGTACTTGAAGCGATGGGCGTCGATTACATCGATGAAAGTGAAGTACTGACTCCTGCAGATGAGGAATTTCATTTATTGAAAGCCAATTATACAGTACCGTTTGTCTGCGGTTGCCGCAATTTGGGTGAAGCCGCACGCCGCATTGGTGAAGGGGCTTCAATGCTGCGCACAAAAGGCGAGCCTGGCACAGGTAATATTGTCGAAGCGGTGCGCCATTTGCGTCAAGTGAATGCTGAAGTTCTGAAAGTGGTGCATATGAGTGACGACGAGTTGATGACGGAAGCCCGTAATTTAGGCGCTTCGTATGAATTTCTTCGTGAAGTGAAAAAACTGGGCCGCTTGCCAGTGGTCAATTTTGCAGCGGGTGGGATTGCGACGCCTGCAGATGCAGCATTGATGATGGAACTAGGTGCTGACGGAGTATTCGTCGGGTCTGGAATTTTCAAATCGGATAACCCTGAGAAATTCGCCCGTGCAATTGTCGAAGCGACAACGCATTATCAGGATTACCGCTTGATTGCAGAGCTTTCGAAAGACTTGGGCATCGCGATGAAAGGCATCGAAATTTCAACGATTGCGCCGCAAGAGCGGATGCAGGAGCGGGGCTGGTAATCATGCGAATTGGAGTTCTTGCGCTGCAAGGCGCAGTCCGTGAGCATATCGTTTCAATTGAACAATGCGGGGCGGAAGCGGTTGCTGTGAAATGGCCAAAGGATCTGGAAGGCTTGGATGCGCTGATTTTGCCAGGCGGTGAAAGTACGACGATGCGCCGCTTGATTGACCGGTACGAATTGATGGAACCTTTGCGTGAATTCGCAGACAGCGGTAAACCGATGTTTGGCACGTGTGCTGGGCTGATTTTGCTTGCAGAAGAAGTGATAGGAGCGGATCAACCGCATCTCGGGGTGATGGACGTGGTCGTTGAACGCAATTCGTTTGGCCGTCAAATCGACAGTTTCGAAGCGGATTTGACAATTGCAGATTTTGATCGTCCGTTCAATGCGGTGTTTATCCGTGCACCACATATCGTCAGCGCAGGTCCTACGGCTGAAGTGCTATGTGAACACAATGGCAAAATCGTCATGGCGCGCAGCGGCCAATTTCTTGGCTGTTCGTTCCATCCAGAATTGACGGATGACCACCGCATTACGGAATACTTTATCGGCATGGTAACCGGTGCCGCTAAAGCTCTCTTGCCAAATTAATCAATATATAGTAAAGTATGATTAATTTAAAAGAAGAAACGTTGATGGGGATCAGTAAAGCGTTCGTTTTTCCAAAGAGAGCCGGTGGGTGGTGTGAACCGGTGAAAAACGCGTTTGAATCCACCCCGGAGTTGCATGGCGAAAAAAGCCATTGCCGGTTTTAATGCCGTTATGTGATGAAGAGGATTGGCTTTTTTGCCGATCAATCAGGGTGGCAACGCGGGTAGCTCTCGTCCCTTTACCAAGGGATGAGGGCTATTTTTGTTGTCTTTTTTCCGTCAGCGACATACTTTAGAGGAGGAATATGGATGTTAGACATTCGATTTGTACGAGCTAATTTTGAAGAAGTGAAAACGAAACTGGCAAAACGCGGTGAGGATATTTCTGTCTTGGATGATTTTGAAGGGTTGGACGTGAAGCGCCGGGAATTGATTGCCCAAACGGAAAAATTAAAAGCAGAACGCAACGAAGCATCTCAGAATATTGCGGTGATGAAACGCAATAAGGAAAACGCGGATGAGGCAATTGCGAAGATGCGTGAAGTTGGCGAAGGCATTAAAGCAATCGACGATGAATTGCGCGAAGTAGAGGAACGTTTGAATTACATCATGATGCGCGTACCGAATATTCCGCATGACAGCGTACCAGTCGGCGATTCTGAAGACGACAACGTCGAGATTCGGACGTGGGGCGAAAAACCGGAGTTTGCTTTCGAGGTAAAACCGCATTGGGATCTTGGCACAGATTTGAACATTATCGATTTTGAACGCGCTGCGAAAGTAACTGGCAGCCGCTTTGTATTTTACCGCGGGCTTGGCGCACGTCTAGAACGCGCATTGATCAATTTCATGATGGACTTGCATCAAGAAGAGCACGGGTATGAAGAAATGCTGCCGCCATATATGGTAAACCGTGAAAGCTTGACGGGCACGGGCCAGCTGCCAAAATTCGAGGAAGATGCGTTCTTGATTGAAAAAGAAGGCTATTTCTTGATTCCGACATCTGAAGTGCCGGTGACGAACTTCTACCGTGATGAAATTTTATCTGCTGACGCATTGCCACAGGCATTTGCATCATACAGCGCGAATTTCCGTTCTGAAGCGGGTTCTGCAGGCCGGGACACACGCGGCTTAATCCGCCAGCATCAATTCAATAAAGTCGAGCTGGTGCGCTTTGTGAAGCCGGAAGATTCTTATGCGGAACTGGAGAAATTAACTGGCCACGCTGAGAAAGTATTGCAGCTATTGGGCTTGCCGTACCGCGTGCTGAAAATGTGTACTGCTGACCTTGGTTTTACGGCTGCGAAGAAGTACGATATCGAAGTATGGATCCCGAGCCAGGAAATGTACCGTGAAATTTCTTCATGCAGTAATTTTGAGGATTTCCAGGCGCGTCGTGCGAACGTCAAGTTCCGCCGCGAAGCGAATGGCAAACCGGAATTCGTTCACACATTGAACGGCAGCGGACTGGCTGTTGGCCGGACGGTCGCAGCGCTTCTTGAGAATTGCCAACAGGAAGAT
>JBFIXY010000139.1:0-4850 GCA_041605655.1 Planococcus sp. (in: firmicutes)
ACATTAGCTGACCTTTTCCAATTGCAGGGTCTGCTCGAAGCGGCTGAAAATCGGCTCAATGAAGCGATTGAGTTGCTGCCGGATGAGCCGTTGCTATTACAAGCGAAAGCGGAACTCTTATTGGATTCCGGTCGTTATTTAGAGTCGGCCAAAATTTATCAAGATTTGAAACGGGACAATGTCCAAATAGAGGGCGTCAACTTATCCGAACGACTGGCAGAAGTGTACAGCGCGGGTGCAGCTTACGAGGAAGCAATTCCTTATTATGAAGCGGTGCTGGCAGATCAGGTGCAGCCCGATGTATTATTTGGAGCGGCTTTTGCTGCTTTTCAAACAAAGCAATATGATATGGCCATCCAAAGGCTGAATGAGTTGATCGAGGTGGATCCAGATTACTTCTCGGCGTATTTACTGCGCGCTCAAAGCATGAACATGTCGGAAGATTATGAAGGAGCTTACAGTTCGATTCAACAAGGCATCGCACGCGATGAATTTGATAAAGAACTTTATTTGTTCTCAGGAAAGCTGGCGCTGAAGCTTGGAAAAACGGTGGAAGGCGTCGATCAATTGAGGCAAGCCATTGCACTCGATCCTGAATACATGGAAGCTATCTATACGCTCGTGTCGTATTTCCATGCAGAGGAAATGGATGATGATGTTGTGGAGTTGGCGGAAACTGTCATTGCGAACGAGGACGATTGGGCAGGACTGTATCCGATGCTTGCTGAATCATACGAACGCACTGAAGATTTTGAAAAGGCAGCTGTTTATTATGAAAAGGCATACCCGGCATTCCGTGAAGATCCGAATTTCCTTGAAAAATACGCACGCTTTTTAATTGAGGAAGGAAAAAGGGACAAGGCTCTCGAAATTATTAAAGAACTTCAAGTTTTGGAACCTGAAAACCCGGAATGGTTTGATTGGCAACAATCATTTGAGTGAAAGGAGGAATTCCGATGACCGCTCCTATTTCTGTAGGTGAAAAAAAGCAGTTCGTCCGATGGTTCTTGCAATCCCATAAAATGAAAAGACGGGAATGCATCTGGATACTCAATTACATGCTAAGCAACGAAGAGCTGCTTGAAAAAACGCATTTTGTTGAAGAAGCGCATTATTGCCCGCGAGCAATGGTCATGTCTTCGACAGAGTCGGAGGAGATCCCGTTCCGTTTTTATAAAGGGAATCTTATGACTGCAGATGCTGAAAAATCCTTTCATGATTTGAGGCTTAATCCGAATGATGATTTGTTCGTTCAGCTGAATTTTCCAAATCGCCCGCCTTCATCATTGTATTTGTCCGTCTTGGAAGAAAATCCTTATATGCCAAAAAGCGCAATGATAACAGAAGAGGACCGGCAGCTTGCTGAAAAAATGCTGGATGAGAGTATGACTGCTTTTCAAGAAGATAGTATCTTAAAGCAAATTGATGAAGCTCTTGATGCGAATGACCGTGAGAGATTTTTCGACCTTTCCGCGCTGCTCCATTCGATCAGAGTTTTAAAGGAATCGGAGAGTGAATAAGGAATATGCATTTCACCGGTAGAGATATTGATCAATATATTCAACAGCAAGAGTATGTCGATACAGCAGTAATCCCGCTTGTGCAGCTTGACTTGACTCAACATGGCTTAAAGCAAAGTGCAAGCGCTTCGGATTATTTACAGTCGCTGACAAACTTGCTGGAAAAGCAATTTAAAGGCAGAATTCTGTTATTTCCACCGGTTGCTTATTCAAAAACCGGAGATCGGGGGCGCCTGTCTGACGAGTTGAATGGAGAAATGGCGAATACTGAATTTAAACATGTTTTTTATGTGACGACGGATGCAGAATGGCGCACTTACGACCAATTGAATAATGTCCTATGGCTGCCGGCAATTCCGACGGAAAATATGGACCAATCGTTCAAATTATCCGTCATGGAAGACCAACTTAGACAAGTGTTGCCACTTTTCATAAAAGAATGGTCGAAGCCTTCATGAAATGTTCACAAACACCGACATTCAAATCAATGCGATATTGACCTAAACATTTGATTGATATATCATTAGGTTGTCCTAGTAATTATATTTGAAATGAGTATGTCCATTGGACTGACCTTGAATGTTAGAGGGGGGAAAAGGATGAGTAATAATCGTGTATCACGACGTCAATTTTTAGGCTACACTTTAACAGGTGTTGGCGGATTTATGGCAGCAGGCATGTTAATGCCGATGGTTCGTTTTGCAGTCGACCCGCTTTTGCAAGAAAAAGCCGGCGGAGATTTCATTTTGACCGATCAAAAAGTAGCTGACTTGACTGAAGAGCCAGTACGCGTCGACTTTGCATTTGAACAAGTGGATGCATGGTATACATCGGAAGTGACAAGTTCAGCTTGGGTGTATAAAGATGGAGACAAACTAATTGCTCTGTCACCTGTCTGCAAACATTTGGGTTGCACAGTCAACTGGGCAGGCGATCCAGAACAACCGAACCAATTCTTCTGCCCATGCCACGCAGGGCGTTATGAGAAGAACGGTCAGAACATCGCCGGAACACCGCCACTTGGACCACTCGATGAATACGCAATCGAAGACCGTGATGGCTTAGTCGCTATCGGTGCAGTGAAACTGAACACATTAGTTTAATAGTTAGGGGGTACGATACCAGTGCTAAACAAGTTATATGATTGGGTTGATGAGCGTTTGGATATCACGCCAATCTGGCGCGATATCGCTGACCATGAAGTACCGGAACACGTAAACCCCGCACACCACTTCTCTGCATTTGTTTACTGCTTCGGAGGACTAACGTTCTTCATTACAGTAATTCAAATCCTGTCAGGTATGTTCTTGACAATGTACTATGTGCCGGATATTGAAAATGCATGGCAGTCGGTTTATTATCTTCAAAACGAAGTTGCTTTTGGAGAGATCGTGCGTGGGATGCACCACTGGGGAGCTTCTCTTGTAGTGGTTATGATTTTCCTTCATACTCTGCGTGTATTCTTTACAGGTTCTTATAAGAAACCTCGTGAACTTAACTGGGTCGTCGGCGTTTTACTTTTCGGCGTAATTTTAGGTTTAAGTTTCACAGGCTACTTGCTTCCATGGGATATGAAAGCATTATTTGCAACAAAAGTAGGTATTGAAATTGCGGCTTCTGTTCCGGTTATCGGCGGCGCAATCAAACTCTTGCTTGCTGGGGATTCAACAATCCTAGGCGCACAAACACTTACTCGATTCTTCGCGATTCATGTATTCTTCTTGCCCGCTGCTTTGCTTGGGTTGCTCGGCGCGCATTTTATCATGATCAGAAGACAAGGTATTTCTGGCCCGTTGTAAAAAATGCGGCTTTATGGATTTATTAAGGAGGGGACACTATGCATCGCGGAAAAGGGATGAAATTCGTCGGGGATTCACGTGTACCAGGTTTGCAGCATCGTAAGCCGAATATCCCGAAAGATTACTCCGAATATCCTGGTAAAACAGAAGCTTTCTGGCCGAACTTCCTTCTTAAAGAGTGGATGATCGGTTCTGTCTTCTTAATCGGCTATCTGTTGTTGACGGTCGCTCACCCTTCGCCTCTTGAAGGCCAGGCTGATCCAACTGATACAGCATATATTCCTTTGCCAGACTGGTATTTCTTATTCTTATACCAATTATTAAAATATGAATTTGCATCTGGTCCATTCAACGTTGTTGGTGCCATCATTATGCCAGGTTTGGCATTCACTGCTTTGGCGCTAGCTCCATTCTTGGATCCAGGTCCGGAACGCCGTCCGTCAAAACGACCGCTTCCAACAGGCTTTATGCTTTTAGCAATTGCTTCAATCATTTTCCTTACATGGGAATCAGTAGCCAACCACGATTGGGAAGCAGCTGAAGCTCAAGGTAAAATCGTTGAAGAAGTTGAAATTGATACTTCTGATCCGGGATATGAAATTTATGCAGGATCCGCATGTATCAGTTGCCATGGCGAGAATTTAGAAGGTGCAGTCGGACCAGCTTTGACTGACACTGAATATACAGCAGAAGAAATTGCTGAAATCGCTGTAAATGGTATTGTAGAAGGCGGACAACAAGTGATGCCTCCATCTTGGGATGGAACAGAAGAAGACCTCAAAGTTATGACTGAATTCATTGATGGTCTATCTGAATAATACAAAATGGAAAGAGCCGGGAAACCGGCTCTTTTTTGCTACTTGAAAGGATGGATCCAATGGTTTCCACTATACAGAAATTATCAGCGTGGCTAATGTTTCGTCCGTTTTTAATCTTGTTATTTTTCGTCAACTTGGCCGGGACGATTTATGGCTACATATGGTATGGGTGGCAACTCGAGATCACCGAACCCAAATTTTTAATCTTTGTGCCGGATAGCCCAACAGCTAGCCTCTTTTTTACGATAATATTGGGGCTGTGGATTATCGGGAAAAAATCTGCACTTTTTGAAGCTTTGGCATTTATCACACTTATCAAATACGGATTGTGGGCCGTTGCGATGAATTTACTTACTTTGTTGGAAGTCGGTTCAATCGGATGGGTTGGCTGGATGTTGGTGGGATCGCATTTCGCAATGGCGGTGCAGGCGGTGCTCTTTCTTGAGCATTACCGCTTCGGGTGGCTCGCAGCAACTATAGCGGCTGTATGGACTTTGCACAATGATGTTATCGATTACGTATTTGGTCAAATGCCCATTTACAGCAGGTTGGACATGTACACAGCTCAGATAGGCTATTTCACATTTTGGCTGTCGATCGCCTGTATTGGTTTTGCATTTTTTGTAGTGACATTGAACAAGCCGTCTAAGCTTCTCAGTTGACCAAAGTTGACCAATATTAGTAAAATGAAGTTATAAATGATAGTAGAAAGG
>JBFIXY010000140.1:0-4821 GCA_041605655.1 Planococcus sp. (in: firmicutes)
AGGAAAAGTGATTCCACCTGGCATGCTCGCTTTTGGTCGCCCTGCGAAAGTCGTCCGTGAACTGAACGACGAAGATAAAATGGACATGGAACGCATCGTCCGTGAATACGCTGAAAAAGGTGCATATTATAAATCACTACAAAATAAGTAATATCGCAGCTTGCAATGCGTGGGCTTTTTCTAGGAGTCATTCTTATTTCAATAAAAAAAGACGACCAGCATATTAGCTGATCGTCTTTTCTTCTATATAAATGTACTTATTTTCCAGCGATTCCTGATTGCTCTGCAAGTGTTGCAGCTTTATCAGTGCGTTCCCATGGAAGATCCACGTCAGTACGGCCGAAATGTCCGTATGCAGCAGTCTGTTTGTAGATTGGACGACGAAGGTCAAGCATCTTGATGATGCCTGCCGGACGCAAATCGAAGTTTGCGCGCACAAGGTCGATCAATGTGTCTTCGCTCACTTTGCCTGATCCGAATGTGTCGATAGCGATTGAAACCGGATGTGCTACACCGATTGCATATGCCAATTGAACTTCACATTTATCTGCAAGGCCAGCTGCGACGATGTTTTTCGCTACATAACGTGCAGCGTATGCACCAGAACGATCCACTTTAGTTGCATCTTTACCTGAGAATGCACCACCGCCGTGGCGCGCATAACCGCCGTACGTATCTACGATGATTTTACGGCCAGTCAAGCCTGCATCTCCTTGAGGTCCACCAATAACAAAGCGACCAGTCGGGTTGATGAAGTATTTTGTTTCTTCGTCGATCAAGTTAGTCGGAACGACTTCGTTGATAACGTATTCTTTAATGTTGCGTTGAATTTGCTCAAGCGTTACTTCTGGGTGATGCTGAGTAGAAATAACGATTGTGTCAACGCGAACCGGTTTGTTGTTTTCATCGTATTCGATTGTTACTTGCGTTTTGCCATCCGGACGTAAATATGGAAGAATCTCTTCTTTACGAACTTCTGCAAGACGGCGTGCCAATTTATGTGCCAAGCTGATTGGCAATGGCATTAACTCTTCTGTTTCATTTGATGCGTAACCGAACATTAGACCTTGGTCCCCTGCTCCGATTTCATCTAACTCTTTATCTGTCATCTGGCCTTCGCGTGCTTCAAGTGCCACGTTGACTCCAGCTGCGATATCCGCTGACTGCTCATCAATCGCCGTCAGCACTGCGCTTGTTTCAGAGTCAAAACCATATTTCGCGCGTGTATAACCGATTTCTTTAACTGTTTGACGCACTACTTTCGGAATATCTACATAGGTAGATGTTGTAATTTCTCCCGCAACAAGCACCAAACCTGTTGTGACTGTCGTTTCGCATGCCACACGTGCATTCGGGTCTTCTGCTAATATCGCATCTAGGATGGCATCTGAGATTTGGTCACAGATTTTATCCGGTTGTCCTTCTGTTACTGATTCTGATGTAAATAATCGACGGTTTGTCAAAAAAACTCCTCCTTATATCCTGCGAGATTGCTCTCGAAATTGATACGGTACTCGTTTCCCATGTCAAGTCCGTTCCAGCAAAACTGGATTGAACTTCAAGCCGTTGTGGCCTTTGCACACGAGGATTAAGGGCAATTTCATAAAAAAATCCCTTCTCTCATTATAAATGAGGAAAGGAGAAATCATCATAAGCACCTTTCACTCTTATCGTCCAAGGTTGAGATCCTTGCTTCAGGTTTGGCACCTTTTCTGCAAATGCAGCAGGTTGCCGGGTTTCATAGGGCCTGTCCCCTCCACCAGCTCGGAATAAGAGTATCCGTACAATTTTCCATCATACGGAATGTATATTGCGATGTCAACGTTTTTCAAGAAATACAAGCGTAAATTTTTATCAAGCATCCTGTTGAATTGATTAATGTCAATTTAATGTTACTTTTTTGTGTCTTTCGGTTATTAGTATAGACTAATTGATAGAATGTGTTATACTAATTTACGAAATATACAAGCTCCCCATGGCTATGGGAATAACCGAAAAGGAAGGTACATATAAATGAATCCAGTAAACTTATCAAGCAATTTAAAGGATCTTTTAAATGGCCAAAATATACACATGCAATTATCCGTTCCACAATTAATCGAAGCAGCTACATCTCGTGGCGAAGCTGTTTTGACAAAGGATGGCGCTGTAAAAGCTGAAACTGGCAAATACACTGGCCGTTCTCCTAAAGACAAATATATCGTAGATGAAGCCATTTCTAAAGACAAAATTGATTGGGGTTCTGTAAACCGTTCAATTTCATCCGAAGTTTTCGAGAATTTATACGCTAAAGTGCTGGACCACATGAAACAAAAAGATGCGCTGTACGTATTCAAAGGTTTTGCCGGTGCTGATCCTGAATCACGCCTAGGCATTCAGACCATCAACGAATACGCTTGGCATAACCTATTCGCTCATCAATTGTTCATCCGTCCGACAAAAGAGGAATTGGCAAACCACGAAACGCAATTCACTGTTGTCTATGCACCGACTTTCCAGGCTAATCCTGCTGTAGATGGCACGGATTCTGAAACGTTCATCATCGTATCGATGGAACAAAAAATCATTTTGATCGGCGGAACTGAATATGCCGGTGAAATGAAAAAAGCGATTTTCTCAATCATGAACTATTTGCTTCCTGAACAAGGCATCCTTCCTATGCACTGTTCAGCGAACGTTGGCGAAGAAGGCGATGTATCATTGTTCTTCGGATTGTCTGGAACTGGTAAGACGACGTTATCAGCAGACGAGAACCGCAAATTGATCGGCGATGACGAGCACGGCTGGTCAGATAACGGCGTTTTCAATATCGAAGGCGGTTGCTACGCAAAAACGATCAACTTGACGCGCGAACACGAGCCGCAAATTTATGACGCAATCACATTCGGCTCTGTGCTTGAAAACGTAGTAGTCGATGAAGATACACGCATCCCGGATTACGCTGACGGTTCTCTAACAGAAAACACACGTGCAGCTTATCCGATCCATGCGATCAAAAACATCGTCTTTCCATCAGTAGCTGGACATCCGAAAACGATCGTCTTTTTGACTGCAGATGCATTCGGCGTATTGCCTCCAATCAGCAAATTGACTAAAGAGCAGGCGATGTACCATTTCCTTAGCGGATATACATCAAAACTTGCTGGCACTGAGCGCGGCGTCACTTCTCCAGAAGCGACATTCTCTACGTGCTTCGGATCTCCTTTCCTTCCATTGCACGCGACAGTTTATGCTGAAATGCTCGGCGAGAAAATCGATGAGCACGGTTCTGAAGTGTTCCTAGTGAACACAGGCTGGACTGGTGGCGTCTACGGTGTCGGAAGCCGCATGAAATTGTCTTATACACGTACAATGGTGCGCGCAGCGATCAAAGGCGAGCTGCAGAACGTCGAAATGGAACAAGAAGCGGTATTCGGTCTGCAAATTCCGAAAGAAATTCCAGGAGTGCCGACTGAGGTATTAAACCCTCGTCACGCATGGGATGACAAAGACGCTTACGATCAAAAAGCGAAAGAACTTGCTCTTGAATTCGAAGCAAACTTCAAAAAATTCGGCACAGTCTCCACTGACATCAGTGAAAAAGGCGGACCGCTTAAAAATTAATCCCAAAAAGAAGCTATCCACTGCGGATAGCTTCTTTTTTATGTCTATTTAACTAATCAAGTCTATTCCTGATTCTTCATCCATATAGCCAACGCGTTTGCTGTTTTGCGGTTCACAGCAGGCGGAAAGAAATGTGTAAACTCCGGGAAATACCACGTCTCATGCGTTTGCTCATTCAATTTCAATGCTTCTTCCAATAAATACGCTTGTGCCGGAAAAACATTTTCATCTTTCAATCCGTGAATAATAAGGATCGGCGCATCGACCTCGTTCAAGCGCATCAGCGGATTTCTTTCTTCAAATGCCCCGAGTGCTGTATTCGGCGTGCCGCCATAAAGCCGCTTCATCATCCGCCGCATATCCGGCCGCTCTTTATATGTCAAAACAGTATCTGTCACACCAGCCCACGTCACGATTGAAGTGATATCATTGCGCAAAACAGCTGTCCACAGCGCCATGATACCTCCACGTGAAAAAGCCAATAAGTGTACTGCTCCATTCGAGAATTGCTTTAACACATCCACTGCATAAACCGCATCCCAGCGATCTTCCCCTGCAAACTCGTCACGTCCTTGGCCGCCGCGGTTCCCCCGGTAATAAGGTGCAAATACGACAAAGCCTTTCGCTGCAAATTGCGCAATGCGTGCTGGCCTGACCATGCCGATTGATTGAATGCCACCGCGTAAATACAGAATTCCACTGTATTCACCTGGCTTTTTAGGCTCAGCCAATAATCCTTTGACGATCAATCCATCCGACCAATAGCTGATTTCCGTTAATTGTACATGCGGGTTCGGGGAAGGATACATTTTTTTCGATTTAATCGTTCCATTTTCCAAGCTGCTCCACCTTCTTTATAATTGCCTTCATGCCATCGTCTTTCATTAAAAAACTATAGTGACTACCTGGTTTCAGTTCATCTATAAAAACGATGCCTTCAGTCTCCATCAACTCTATCGATTCTATTCGCAAGACCTTGCCAAGAAAAACAGTTTTACAAAATGGCTCTTCCGTATGGACGCGATATTCTGCAAACCACTCCAGTTCTGCAACGACAGCACCCGTTTCTTCGTATACTTCCCTAATTGCCGCCTGTTGTAAACTTTCACCTGGCTCTGTTTTCCCCCCTGGAAACTCAAGCCCTCTTTTCCTGTGTTTTGTAAGGATCCACTGACCATCGAATTTGCAAATGACCAAAACATGTTTGCATGGTGCCGG
>JBFIXY010000141.1:0-4813 GCA_041605655.1 Planococcus sp. (in: firmicutes)
GTCAAATGATGGGCGCTACTAACCCTAAAGATGCAGCACCAGGAACAATCCGCGGCGACTTCGCAGTTACTGTCGGCAAAAACATGATTCACGGTTCTGATTCAGCTGAAAGCGCTGTTCGTGAAATTGGTTTGTTCTTCAAAGAAGAAGAATTGGTATCATACGAAAAAACAATCAATAACTGGGTAAACTAATCCCGATTTAAAAAGCAGCCTAGCTGCTTTTTTATTTTGTCTATGATTTTGATGAAGCCTGGTCACCTTCATCATACGATAGCCTAATGAAAAGCTATTCTCTTGCCCGTGGACTTTTACACGTGCTTCTACAGCGTGATGGCTTTTGCAAAGATCCCGTTTTAATTTTGTATCGTTTTTCGCAATTGTTTTACGGAGTATCTGAAAATGTATTTTACTTCTTGATCCATCATACCTTTCCAACGGTAGATGGTTTTTTTATTTCATTATAAGCATGAATTTGCTTGGTATTATTATATCGAAATAAAGGATATTCATGCTTTTTAAATTAATTGAAGTTTCACATTATCGGAATTTAGGATAGAATTGTTGAAATACTATATGTTATAGTGTTATTTAAATACTTTAGTGCGTTGAAGGGGGAAAGTGTCATGCGTTATTTAACAGCAGGAGAATCACATGGTCCACAATTGACAGCAATTATAGAAGGTCTACCGGCACAATTGCCTTTGACCGCAGAAATGATCAATAAAGAGTTGAAACGCCGCCAGGGTGGTCACGGTCGCGGTAGAAGAATGCAAATTGAAAAAGATACGGTGGAGATTGTTTCCGGCGTTAGGCACGGGAAAACGCTTGGCTCACCGGTCACATTGGTTGTAAAGAATGACGACTGGAAGCATTGGACGAATATAATGGGCATTGAACCGATAGAAGAAGATGATGAAGTAAAACGTCAATTGACGCGTCCACGCCCGGGACATGCGGATCTGAATGGCGGTATGAAATATGGTCATCGTGATTTGCGAAATGTTCTTGAACGGTCTTCCGCGAGAGAAACGACAGTTCGCGTAGCTGTAGGAGCAGTTGCGAAGCAATTATTGGCGGAGCTTGGCGTTGAGATTGTTTCCCATGTTACTGAGATTGGCGGTATCAAAGTCGATCCTAAAAGCTACGAAGGCAAGAGTGCAAGTGAAATTCGCGATTTAGTGGAAGCAGATGCAGTGTATTGCGCTGATCCATCGGTGACGCAGCAAATGACTGATTTAATCGATGAAACGAAGAAGAATGGCGATTCGATTGGTGGCACTGTAGAAGTCATTGTTGAAGGCATGCCTGCAGGAATTGGCAGCTATGTCCATTATGATCGCAAGCTTGATGGTAAAATGGCAGCAGCAATGATGAGCATCAACGCATTCAAAGGCGTCGAGTTCGGCCTAGGGTTTGAAATGGCTAGATTGCCTGGCAGCAAAGTGCATGACGAAATCCTTTGGAACGAGCAGCAAGGATATACGCGCAGCACCAATAATTTAGGTGGCTTTGAAGGCGGCATGACGACCGGTATGCCAATCGTTGTCCGTGGAGTGATGAAGCCGATTCCAACACTCTATAAACCACTGCAAAGCGTTGATATTGATACAAAAGAGCCATTCCAAGCGAGCATAGAACGTTCTGATAGTTGTGCGGTTCCGGCAGCGTCGATTGTGGCTGAACATGTTATTGCATGGGAAGCGGCGAATGCATTATTAGCACAATTCGATGCCGACCAAATGCCGAGATTAAAAGAAAATTTACAGAATTACTTACAATACACGAAGGAGTTCTAAAGATGAAATCATTGCGAGTTGAAGCTGGAAAACCGTACGATGTCCATATCGGAAGAGGCGTTTTAAAGTTATTCTCTGAAGAATACCGCGAACTACTGGATTCTTCAGATGCTATTGCCGTCATTGTTGACGAAAATGTCGCTTCGCTTCATCTTGACTATTTGCTTTCCTTTTTGGAACCATTTCAAGTGCGTGTTTTCAAAATTCCATCAGGTGAAACAGCGAAATCGATGGAAGTCTTTATGGATTGTCATAGTTTCTTGTTGTCAGAAGGCTTCTCGCGTAAATCGCTTGTTCTGGCTTTTGGAGGAGGAGCGGTTGGTGATGTAGTAGGATTTGTAGCTTCTACATTTATGAGAGGCATTTCATTTATCCAAATACCTACGACCATTTTGGCCCATGACAGTGCAGTAGGCGGCAAAACGGCCATCAACCACCCTTCCGGAAAAAACATGATCGGTACCTTTTACCAGCCAGAAGCGGTGTTATATGATGTTCAATTGCTTCACACATTGCCGGCTAAAGAAGTGCGCTCCGGTATGGCAGAAGTCATCAAGCACGCATTTATTTCAAACGAGCAATGGCTCGATGAATTGTTGACGGTTCAATCGTTCAACACTGTATCAGATGAAATGATGACCTTGCACTTGGAACGCGGCATTGCGGTGAAAGCGGCGATTGTCGAAGAAGACGAATACGAAAGCGGAGTCCGCAAGTATTTGAATTTCGGTCATACGTTAGCGCATGCAATTGAGGCGCATCTTGGATACGGCCGCATTACTCATGGTGAAGCGGTAGCGCTTGGGATGGGCTATGCTTTACTGCTGTCTGAACATCCGCGGTTCGAAGATTTTCTGTTGTGGTGCAAGAAAAATGATTACCCGCTTGAGCAGTTAACGAGCATAGAATTCCAAGATGTTTTGGGCTATATGAAAAAAGACAAGAAATCATCCGGGGGTCTTTTGAGCTTCGTATTGTTAAAAGAAACCGGAATCCCTTATATAGAAACGATTGATGAAAAACGTGCGGAATCTGCCTACAAGGAATTGCGCTCGAAAATAAACGAGGTGCTTGAATGATACGTGGAATTAGAGGAGCAATCACTGTTTCTGCAGATCAACCGGCAGAGATTTTAAAAGAAACCCGTCACTTAATTATGGAGATGGTGAAGGAGAACAATATTGATCCGGACAATGTAGCGTCAGTCATCATTTCGACGACGACAGATATTTCTTCAGCGTTTCCAGCAAAAGCAGTACGAACTATAGAGAACTGGACATATGTGCCGGTCATGTGCACTCATGAAATGGATGTCCCGGGTGGCTTGCCATTATGCATCCGCGTAATGATGCACGTCAATACTTCAGTGGCTCAAAAAGAAATACAGCACATTTACTTGAACGAAGCGAAGAAACTTCGCCCAGATTTGATCCAAAACAAAGAGGCGTCTTCACTATGAAGGCAAATGTCTTAATCATTGGTTTAGGGTTAATCGGAGGCTCATTGGCTAAAGCGCTGCAACGACACCCAGGGGTGCATATTGCAGGTTATGACGCAGATCCGTTGACAGCACGTAAAGCCTTTAAAATGGGCATTATCAATAGTTGTCCGCCTTCACTTGAGAAAGCGGCAGCAGATGCCGATGTCATCGTTTTTGCGACCCCGGTTGGCGCTACGTTACGGTTAATGGAGCAAAGTAAATACTGGACATTAAAAAGCGATGTGATATTAACGGATACCGGTAGTACGAAGGCCCAAATTATGGAATCCGCACTTAAACTCAAGCACGCATTTATCGGTGGCCATCCGATGGCAGGCTCACATAAAAGTGGAGTCGAAGCTGCAAAAGACGTGCTGTTTGAAAATGCGTTTTACATTTTGACACCTGCAGAAGGTGTCGGCGAGGATCAAGTTGCATTTCTGTCGGACTTGCTGTCGGTTACAAAAGCGAATATCGAGGTGCTTCCCGCAGACGACCATGATTATATGACGGCCGTCGTCAGCCATTTTCCCCATCTGATTGCTGCATCGCTCGTCCATCAATTGGCGAAAGAAGAGCAATACCCTTTTGCCCGTCAACTCGCAGCAGGAGGATTTCGAGATATAACACGTATCGCATCTTCGAACCCGGAAATGTGGCGCGATATCACGACACAGAACAATGAAATGATCGTCCAGCAATTGACGAATTGGATGGAAGAAATGGAACAACTCCGCAATTTGCTGCAGGAAAACAAGCCCGAATCCATAGAACAATATTTCCGGCAAGCAAAATCGGTACGCGATGAATTGCCAATAGCGGGGCATGGCGCGTTATTCAGCGTCTATGATTTATATGTTGACATTCCTGATGTTCCAGGGGTCATTTCAGAACTGACAGGATACCTAGCTGATGAACAAATTTCCATTGTCAATTTGAGGATTCTTGAAACACGGGAAGATGTCTTTGGTATTTTGGTCATTAGTTTCCAGACGCCGGAAGATCGAGAACGTGCAAAAAATTGCATCAGCAAGCGAACAGCATACGACACGTATATTTCTTAAAGGAGAGGCCCCTAAATGACATTATCCTTAACTTATTTAAACCCGACTTTAAAAGGGACCTTGCAGGTGCCTGGAGATAAATCCATTTCTCACCGGTCAATTATGTTCGGCGCGATAGCAGCGGGAACAACCACAGTGGAAGGATTTCTGCTCGGCGACGATTGCTTAAGTACAATAAGTTGCTTCCGTAAGCTGGGAGTTGAGATTAATCTTTCTGGAGATCAAGTCACTATCACAAGTGATGGTGAAGAGAATTGGCAGGAGCCGACATCCGTATTGGATACCGGAAACTCAGGCACGACAACGCGCCTTATGCTTGGACTTCTAGCAGGGACTAAGTTCCATTCGGTGCTAGCAGGCGATGAATCGATTGCAAAACGTCCGATGCGGCGCAGCATTGATCCATTGCGTTTGATGGGAGCGGATATCCGCGGCCGTGCGAATGGTCAGTATACACCTCTAGCAGTTCAA
>JBFIXY010000142.1:0-4803 GCA_041605655.1 Planococcus sp. (in: firmicutes)
AAGCCGTTGATTTTTACAAAAAGCACTTTAAATGTCTGCTCTTCCAAGTTGATGGCTTGGACTAGCTGTAAAATTTCTATTAAGTGCTCTGCTTCATAGAGCACTTCAATCCGCTCTTTCATATAAGGGCTGCGACTCGGTTCAATGCCAATGACGCTTTTCATTATTTTCCCTTCCGTGTCATGGCCAAATAACGAGCGCATTTCCAAGAAGCACAAAGCCGCCTCATCCGGCGTATAGGCATAAGTGTAGATAAAATCGTTGGGTATTGCAGGCGAAGTCAAAATAGCTTCCCATCCTTTTATAGTTCAATCTTCATTTCGATTGTTGTTCAAGTATATCGCTATATTACAAGAATTGCCCCATTAATAAACTCTCTTCAACTACAGACTGTTTTTTCGAGATGCTATTAGGGTACATATAACAAAGAAATGCGATATTATCAGACTTAAAAAAGCTGATGAATTCAGCAATTATTTCAGCTTTTTCTATTAAATAACCGTGATTCGCACGTTTAGCCTAGTAGACATAGGCTTGCACTCGAGCACTTTTCTAGTGAAAAAAATGCGTAAAGGAGAGGTCTTATGGAAACTATCTATTTGTTCATAGGAATTGCAATCGTAATTGTCAGCATCATCGACTTTATCTGGACGACGCTATGGGTCGATGGTGGGGCTGGACCGCTTACTGATAAACTTTCTTCCTTTACTTGGACAGTAATGCGTAAAGTGTCAAATGATCATGCGAAAATGTTAAGCTTAGCAGGACCATTGATTTTGTCGCTGACATTATTAATGTGGATTGCACTATTGTGGATTGGGTGGACTTTCATTTTTTCCGGCAGTGAAACTTCTCTTATCAATACAACTACAAAAGTGTTTGCGACTTTCCCTGAACGCTTATACTATGCGGGCTACCTTATCTTCACACTCGGCAATGGCGATTTTGCCCCGAACGGCAGCAATTGGCAAATCGTGACCGTTGTGGCAACAGGAAGCGGCATGTTGTTCATCACTCTTGGCGTCACTTATCTTTTGTCCGTGTTGAGCGCTGTTACTGATAAGCGATCATTCGCAACTAGTGTTTCCGTTCTTGGGCAAACAAGTGCCGAAATCGTCGAAAGCGCTTGGAACGGCAACGATTTCACGAATATCGATTTATTGCTTCAAACGTTTTCTACACAACTCAGCACAATTACCGCTCAACACAATGCTTATCCGGTACTCCATTATTATTACGCCGAAAACAGAAACGAATCGGTTCCTGTAGCTGTTGTGTTATTGGATGAAGCCTTGTCGATATTGCGCTTCGCGGTGCCTATCGAAAACTCACCCAATCGAATGTTGCTGCAAGAATCACGCGGTACAATCGGCGACTATTTGGAAGCTTTGAAGTCATTTGCCGTTGCTGCTGATGAACCGCCTGGCATTGAGCTCGACGATTTACGCTCCAAGGGGCTGCCAGTCTTAGCGCAGCCAGATTTTGATAAAGCGATGGAAAATTCGATCAAGCGCCGTCAACAACTCTCCGGACTCATTGAATCGAGCGCAGCCAAATCACCTTGGCAGTGATTGTTAAACTTTTATAGACAGGAGCATGCATCATGGAAAATTTCCTGTTAAATATGGAATCTACTATCGAAGGACTCGGCTGGTTTGCACCGCCTCTTTTCATCTTGCTTCATTTACTGCGTCCTGTATCTTTTCTGCCTGTCATTGTCGTCTGTATAGCAGGAGGCGTCTTTTTCGGTTTTGTCCAAGGCGCCATCTACAATTTTATCGGTTTGGCTTTAATGAACTATTTCTTCTATCTGTTCATCAACAAGTTCCCGAAGTTCGAAAAAAAGATGCGTGCTTTTAAAATCAAGATGTTGCCAGACAAAACCCCGACTGTCGGCCAAGTAATGATCTTGCGGATTATGCCTTTTGTCCATTTTCACCTCTTGTCGTTGTACCTAATTGAAATAACGAAAGACTTCAAGGAGTACCTTTATTTCTCTGTGCTCGGTGTTATTCTACCCTCCATCATTTACACAGCTTACGGTGAAGCCATATCGAATATGCCGTGGTATCTGACTTTGCTCATGTTCGTTGTTTTAGCAGGAGTATACGCACTAATTGGCAAGATACATAAATTCATGTTCTCTTAAATGCAGCACAATCAAAAGCGCGTCACCAATTTCGGTGACGCGCTTCAGACTGTAGACAAAGTCTGGTTAAGATGAATACCGGTGTATAACCTTCAAGCGGGCTGGCCACTTCGCTTTCCGTGGGCTCACAGGAGCCTTCGCGGCCAGACCGCTTGGAGGATTTCAGTTTTAATCAAAGTGAGTTATCTACTTCCATTCTCTATTAATATTCACCTTACATATTTTCCCCCTACACTTTAGGATCCTCCACACCAAGTGGCGACTCCTGCGGAAGAACGGAGTGATGAGACCCCGCAGGAGCTTGCGACGAGGAGGCTCAGCGCTTCGTCCGCGGAAAGCGTCCGCTTGGTGTAGAGGATCCCATATAAATACAAAAAAATGTTTAACTATTCTTTAGTCTACAAGCTGAAGCGCGTCACAGATTTCAGTGACGCGCTTTTGTTTGTCTTACGAGCATTAATGTTATTTCTTAGAAAGTTTGTAATGAGACCCAGATTGCTTTCGAGCTCGCTTTTTTTGATGACGCTCGTTATTTTCATAATTTGCTGAGATCAACCCAACCAATGTGCCGAATATTGCACCACCAATAACCTCGATCGGTTGATGGCCGAGAAGTTCCTTCAACTCGTAATCACGCTTTTCAAACTCAAGACTTGGAAAGTCCCCGTTTAGTAACACAAAGCTGTCTTCAAGTTCATTGACGAGTCGTGCAATTTCACCAGTATGGCGCCGAATGCCTTGCGCATCGTACATAACAATCATGCCAAATACTACAGCTAAAGCTGTTTCAGTATGACCCGTCCCTTTATTTGCTGCGACATAGGAGGCTAAAGCAGAAACACCAGCGGAATGCGAGCTTGGCATGCCGCCAGTCGTAAACGCCTGCTTTAAGTCCCATCTGCCTGATAATTTTTTATGGGTGATGATTTTCAAAGCTTGTGCAACCCCAATAGCTGATAATGAAGTAATAATGCCTCTATTCATTGTTTCCATGATATGTTCCTCCGCTCTTCCACTCATTAACTTTTCCAGTTAGTTTTTTATACCCCAACAAACGGCATTTATGCGGGAAAATGAAAAACAGCTTATTTTCTCGGTAACAAAGCTAGTGATTTGGAACAATGAACCTAAAAAACCAGCCGGCACGATGCCGGCTGGTTCAATTCAACACTGTTAATCTCCATATTCGTATAACGTGATACTTTCGAGGTGATTCACATAGCGCCTTAGCTCTTTTGCTTGTTCCCTCGTGATATCGCCTTGTTCGTACATTTTGTATATTTCGGAACGCCCTTTGTCCATGACAACTATACGGAGTTCCTCTTTTAGCAATTCGAAATGTTCATTGTACTGCGAATCCGGTCGCTTTAATCCACCGATCATTTGTTTGTAGTCCGTGATGACCGCTTGTATCATATCTTTGTATTCATATTCCGCAGCCAACTCCTCCAATTTCTTCAAACCTTTTTCAAGCGCCTGAAGCTGGATATCTTTTGCTTTTTGCAATTTCACAAGACGCGTTTCTTCGTCTTTTACGTATTGGCCGCCAAATCGTTTGGCCGCTCGCGCTAATTTCCCTTCTATGAATACGATTATTGATCGGATTCCTTTTGATATGGCCTGTTCCCGCCGTATCAACGACTTATCAAAAGCATCATAGACGCCGTCTTCAATCATGCCGTCTTTATAAAGTTTATCAATATAGCGCCGTTCTTCTTCTAATGCCGAATATCGAATTTCCCTCATTCGGTCACGTAATCTTTTCGTACCTTTTTCCAAGGAACTTTCATCAAAATCCAGATGATTCAAGCGCATCGTGTATTCATCGATCAACTCATAAGCCGCTACTTCGTTTTCGACGTTCAGTTCTTTTTTCAATTTCCTGAGAGACGTCAACAACACTCTGCGCCGCGCTTCTTCTGTTTCCAGTTTCGCGCCTTTTTGCTCTTCCGCTTTGCCTTTGCTTAACAAAGGCAGAATGATTGTCGCTGCCAACAAGGTGACCAAAATCGTCCCGGCTGCTATAAAGATGATCAGCGACCGGTTCGGAAAATCATCGCCATTTTCGAGTAGATATGGAATCGACAATACCCCCACCATCGTTACGGTGCCGCGCACTCCCGTCAAACTGACCATGATAGCGGTTTTGAATGTCGGCTTTTCCACTTCTTCCTTTTTGCCACGCTGATAATCATAAACTGCGTATAAATAGGCCCAAACTAGGCGAATTCCTAGTATAGCCAGTGCAACTGCGACCACATAAGTTATCAGAAGAACCTCACTCATGCTTTCATTTTCAAGTACACCGCTCATTGACGATGGAATACTCAAGCCAAGCAATAAAAAAACGAAACCGTTTAAGATGAACAACAAGACGGTCCAAATATTCTCAGTCAATACTTGCTCTTCAGCAACGAAAGTTTCGGTACGTTCCCGAACAAGCGCATGAATAATCCCTGCCACCACGACCGCAATAACACCGGAAGCATGCAGCAAATCTTCCGTAATATAAAAAATTAGGAACGGCGTTAAAATGGATAATAATGCTTGAAACGTCACATCGCTAATCCCTTGTTTTCGTAAAACGTAGCGGATGCCGGTCACCAACAAACCGAGAAATACACCTAATAGGAGACCCGCAATGAATTTATAGG
>JBFIXY010000143.1:0-4798 GCA_041605655.1 Planococcus sp. (in: firmicutes)
TCGGCTTCCGCGCGTCTTATTGGCGGGGCTGGTCGGGGCATCGCTCGCGATTGCCGGTGCTGCTTTTCAAGGGTTGTTAAAAAATCCACAGGCAGACCCATACACATTAGGCGTATCTTCCGGTGCATCAGTTGGTGCCGTAGCGGTATTGTTTTTCGGCATTTCCATCCCGTTCTTTGGTATGTTCACGCTGCCAATCGTTTCAGCAACAGCTGCATTCTTAACGATGCTTGCCGTGTTGATGTTCAGCCGGATGATCGACCGAAGCTTGAAGATGGAAACGCTCATTTTGGCGGGTATTGTCATGACATCTTTCTTAGGATCGGTCATGTCGCTCATGATCGCTTTAACAGGTGAGGAATTGCGCTCAATCATCGGCTGGCTTCTCGGCAGCGTGTCGATGCGCGGTTGGCCATATGTGTGGCTGCTGCTGCCATTCTTTATCGGGGGCTTGCTAGTCATTCTGCTGAACACACGGGAATTAAACGCGATGATGTTGGGCGAAGAAAAAGCCAAGCATCTCGGTGTCAACGTCAACTCACGAAAGCTTTGGCTTTTGTTCAGCGGTTCGGTGCTTGCGGGTGCATCAGTTGCGGTATCCGGTACGATCGGCTTTGTCGGCCTTGTTGTGCCGCATATGGTCCGGCGGCTTTGGGGAGCAGATCATCGCCATCTTGTGCCGCTGTCGGCAATAAATGGTGCATCGCTTTTGGTGCTATGTGACTTGGTAGCGCGCACGATCATTTCTCCTACAGAGTTGCCGATTGGTGTTATTACCGCGTTTATCGGAGCGCCGTTATTCGGCTTTATTCTTTGGCAACAACGAAAGGGAGGACGCGCCCATGCTTCACGTTGAAGGCATCACAGTAGGTTACGGCGGCAAACCGGTTGTTCGGGATGTTAGTTTTGATGTAGCGAAAGGCGAAATCATCGGGCTGCTCGGACCGAATGGCAGCGGAAAGACTACGGTCATGAAAACGATCAGCGGCATTTTGTCTCCGGAAAACGGCCTCGTCATGATTGATGGCAAAGATTTGCGAACATTGAAACCGAAGGAACTTGCCCGTAAGATGGCCGTCTTGCCGCAGCTTCATCCGGTCACATTCAGCCAGACCGTGAAAGAAGTCGTATCGCTCGGACGTTATCCGCATCACGGCTGGATGTCTTCGTGGAGCGCTGAAGATGAACAGGCGGTGCTTGAAGCAATGGACATGACGGGCGTTACGGATTTCGGTGAATTGACACTTGATGAATTGTCGGGCGGTGAACAGCAACGCGTGTATTTGGCGCAAGCGTTCGCACAAAAGCCGGATTTATTATTGCTCGATGAACCGACGAACCATTTGGATTTGAAATACCAAAAGCAATTATTGGATTTATTGCGGAAGCGAGTCGTCGAAAGCGGATTAACGGTTGTTTCGATTTTTCACGACGTCAACCTTGCCGCGCTTTATTGCGATCGTCTAATCGTCTTGAAAAATGGCGAAATTATTGAAAACGCTCAACCTCATGCGGTGCTGCGTGAAGGAAGCATGGAACGGGTTTATGAAGCGAGTGTCAGCACGCAGCCTCATCCGCAAATGCCAAAGCCGCAGCTGTCCCTGCTGCCGGAAGAAAAATCGGGTGGCGCAGGAACAGTGGAACTCAGTGACTTTAAGTTTACGGAAGCAGGGTTAATGCTGCATGTGGACAAGCCACTGCGCAGCGTCTCGTCTGCAGTGTTAAATGCGGGCGTTGGATGGTATAGCAGATTTTTAAATCGGCAAGTGCCGGCGGATTATGCGACGGAAGACAGCATTGGTGAAAACACAGAATTTCTTGAAAGTATGCACATGAGCCCGACTGATACCGTCGTCATGATGACTGCTGTGGACGTCTCAGATGCAGTTATCCGGCATTGCGAATTTGAAGGCGGATCGCTCATCGTAGCGGTGACTGCGGGCATCGGCAATGCAACCGATGTATCGCAAACCCATTTGATGCAGCGCAGCCAGAAAATCGGAACGGTCAACACATGGGTCGTCATTAATGGAGATTTGACGGAAGAAGCATTTTTGCAAGCGATGATGACAGCGACAGAAGCAAAAGCAAAAGCGTTTCAGGCTGAAAATGTCATCGATCCATTTACGGGGACAATTGCGACCGGCACACCAACGGATAGCATCTTGATAGCAGCAACACAAGAAGCTAGCCGTTTCAATTATGCAGGGCCTGTCACGGTGATCGGGAGCCGCATTGGCAAAACCGTAGTTGAAGCGACATCGGAGGCAATCCGGCGTTATCGGAAAAAAGCATCGCGCTGAGCGGTGCTTTTTTTATGCGCAGAAGGCATTATCGATATTTGTGAAAGTTGCAATAAATAGGGACTTTAATAAAAAAATGCAGTGTGTATAATAATAAATGAAAACCCTTTCAAGTTTCGGGTTGACTGAATGCTCATTCATATTCTAATATAGAAATAACAATCGACATTAGAGCATCTGTCACGTACTATTTATTTAAGGAATTTTTGGAATATACATATAAAGGGGGATTTCACAATGGAACCGTTACTTATTGCGAATTGGATTCTGTTTTTGGCAATCACGGGATATGCAGTTTACTTATTTCTCTATTTGTTGAAAACACGTTATGACTTTATCAAGCTAGGTAAGAAAGTGGAGTTCGAAGATAATTTCAACGAACGCGTTCGAAAAGTCATGGTCAATGTCTTTGGCCAAAAGAAATTGATGAAAGACAAGAAGAGTGGAACAATTCACGTTATGTTCTTCTATGGATTCTTGCTTGTACAAGCGAGCGCTATTGATTTCATCATCAAAGGACTTTCACCAGGGTCGCATTTGCCGCTTGGACCGCTTTATCCGGCATTTACATTTTTCCAGGAAATTGTGACGTTGACGATTCTCGTTGCAGTTGTTTGGGCATTCTATAGAAGATACATCGAAAAACTGGTGCGCCTGAAACGCGGCTGGAAATCAGGGTTGGTCCTGATCTTTATCGGTGGGTTGATGGTTTCGGTTCTTGTCGGGAACGGAGCTTCAATGATTTGGCTAGACCATGAACGCGCTTGGACAGAGCCGGTTGCATCATTATTTGCGACAGTATTCTCCGGCCTACCTGACACAGCCGTTGCTTCAATTTTCTATGTAATGTGGTGGGCGCATTTACTGTTCCTTCTAACATTTTTAGTTTACGTACCGCAATCGAAACACGCACATTTGATCTTCGGACCGGTTAACACATGGTTCCACCGTGTGGATCATGTAGGACGTTTAAAACCGATCAACTTCGAAGATATGGAAGAGGAAGATGAAAACGGAGAAGAAGTGATTCCGTCATTCGGTGTCGGCAAAATTACCGATTTCTCGCAATCACAAATGATTGACTTCTACGCTTGCGTAGAATGTGGTCGCTGCACGAATATGTGTCCGGCAACCGGCACTGGTAAAATGTTATCGCCGATGGACTTGATCACGAAACTACGCGACAACTTGACGAACACCGGAGCAGTTATGACGCGCCAGAAACCTTGGGTGCCAGCGATGGCTTTCAACGATACACAAGGCAACCAGCTGGCAATGGCCGCTGGAGCTGAAGGCATTTCGATCGATGAGCTTTATAGCCCAAGCTTGATCGGAGACGTTATCACAGAAGAAGAAATTTGGGCATGTACGACTTGCCGTAACTGTGAAGACCAATGTCCGGTAATGAACGAGCACGTGGATAAAATCATCGACTTGCGCCGGTACTTAGTAATGACGGAAGGGAAAATGGATAAAGATGCACAGCGCGCGATGACAAACATCGAAAAGCAGGGCAATCCATGGGGCCTTAACCGCAAAGAAAAAGAAAACTGGAGAGAAGCACGTGAAGACGTGATCATCCCGACAGTGAAAGAAATGAACAAAGCCGGCGAAGAATTCGAATTCTTATTCTGGGTAGGTTCAATGGGCTCATTCGACAGCCGTTCGCAAAAAATTGCGTTGTCGTTTGCTCGTCTGATGAACGAAGCTGGCGTGAAATTCGCAATTCTCGGCAACAAAGAAAAGAACTCCGGCGATACACCGCGCCGCCTTGGTAACGAATTCTTGTTCCAGGAACTAGCGACAGCGAATATCAAGGAATTCGAAAAAGCGGAAATCACGAAAATCGTTACGATCGATCCGCATGCGTACAACATCTTCAAAAACGAATACCCGGATTTCGGCTTTAAAGCAGAAGTCTACCACCATACAGAAATGCTATTCGACCTTGTACAAGAAGGTCGCTTGAAACCGCAATTTGCAGTCAATGAAAAAATCACATTCCATGATTCATGCTACTTGGGTCGTTACAACGATGTATACGACGCACCGCGTGAAATCTTGAAAGCGATCGAAGGCGTTGAACTTGTCGAAATGGTCCGCAACCGTCAAGACGGTATGTGTTGTGGAGCAGGCGGCGGCTTGATGTGGATGGAAGAAGATGCAGGACACCGCGTCAACGTGGCTCGTACAGAGCAAGCGCTTGAAGTAACACCGACAGTCATCTCTTCTGGATGCCCGTACTGTTTGACGATGTTGTCTGATGGCACGAAAGCAAAAGAAGTCGAAGAAACAGTCGGCACGTACGACGTTGCAGAATTGCTGGAAATGGCAGTTATCGGCAAACAGGTTCCTGCAACCGAAGAACCAGTTATCCAATAAAAATTGCAAAAAGCGCGAAAATTGTTTAAGATAATAGCATAAGCAAGAAAAATGAAAGGGAGTCTAACAACTCCCTTTTTGTTCGAATAAAAACCGAGCGAGCGTTCAGTCAA
>JBFIXY010000144.1:0-4782 GCA_041605655.1 Planococcus sp. (in: firmicutes)
CGTCATTATATCGTATTCACGAAGATCCAAAACCGGAAAAACTTAAGCGTTTCTTCGAATTTATCACGAATTTCGGTATTGTCGTCAAAGGCAGCGGGACGGAAGTTGAACCGAGTGCGCTTCAGGAAATCATTACATCGATCAAGGATTCACCGGAAGAAGCCGTTGTTTCGACAATGATGCTGCGCTCGATGCAGCAAGCGAAATATTCTTCGGACAGCTTAGGGCATTTCGGATTGGCGAGTGAGTTCTATACGCATTTCACATCACCGATTCGCCGTTACCCGGATTTAATCATCCACCGTTTGATCCGTACGTATTTGATCAATAAAGACTTGTCAAAAGCGACCATCAAGCATTGGGAAGCGAATATGGGAGATATCGCAGAACACACATCCGCGCGCGAACGTCGTGCAGTTGATGCAGAACGCGATACGGACGCTTTGAAGAAATCTCAATACATGGCTGATAAAATCGGCGAAGAATTCGAAGGCATCATTTCGTCTGTGACGAATTTCGGTTTGTTCATCGAATTGCCGAACACGATTGAAGGCTTGGTTCACGTTTCAAATATGACGGATGATTTCTACCGTTTCGATGATCGTCAAATGATGATGATCGGGGAACGCACAAACCGTCAATTCCGTATCGGAGATGAAATCCAGATCAAAGTCATCGGCGTGAAGCCAGAAGAGTCTTCCATCGATTTTGAGATAGTCGGCATGCCGCAAAGCAATCGACGCACAAGAAAAGATGCACCGAAAGTGATCCGTGCCGGTAAAAAAGGCGGGGACGCAAAAGGCAAAGGCCGTGGAGGCAGTGGCAAGCCAGGAAGTAAACCTGGAAGCAAACCAGGCAGCAAGCCGGATGCAGCTCCAGGACGCAAAGGGAAGAGCCAGAAGAAAAAGTTTTATGAAGGCGTCGCGAAAGGCTCTAAAAAGAAAAAGTAAAGACGCGGCTTACGGGCCGCTGTTTTCGAATCGATTATGAGGTGAATGATTATGGCAAAGGGTAGCGGGAAAGTAATAGCCCAAAACAAAAAAGCCGGCTTCGATTATGCGATTGAAGAAACAATTGAAGCCGGTATTGTCCTGCAAGGGACAGAGATTAAATCTGCCCGCAATGGCAAAGTCCAGCTGGTGGATGCATTTGTTCGTATTCGGAACGGTGAAGCATGGATTTCCAACATGCACATCGCGCCGTATGAGCAAGGCAATATCTTTAACCACGATCCGACAAGAGTTCGTAAGCTGCTTTTGCATAAAAAGCAGATCAACGAATTGATTGGCGTATCGAAGGTGCAGGGAGCGGCCATCATACCGCTGAAAATGTACTTGAAAGACGGATACGCAAAAGTATTGCTTGGCGTTGGTAAAGGGAAGAAAAACTACGACAAGCGCCAGGACCTGAAAAAGAAAGACGCAAAACGGGAAATCGACCGTGCGATGAAAGAACGTAGCCGTTAAGCTTGAAGTCTGACCTATCTTGTCTTATACTTATGATATAGCACATAAGGCTGATCGCCTTTCCGTGTTCCTTTAATATGAGGGGACGTTACGGATTCGACAGGGATGATCTGGGCTTGGGTTGCGCGTCGGAGGGTCGGCTCCGTAAAAACGCATTTATAACAACTGGCAAAACAAACCAAAACCTAGCATTCGCAGCGTAAGCTCGGATCTGCTTTATCTACCCATCGCCCATGTGGCTAGGTAAAGCTCAACTTTAGTGGGATACGGCAGGCAGTGCCACTTGAGCTGCATGCAAGAGATTCTCAAGTTAGTGCCCAGGACGCCCGCTTATTGGCAGATTGAGGCATGAATTCCTAATAAGTAAGCTACACGCGTAGACGCTCAAGTAGCGGAGTTTCTGGACGCGGGTTCGACTCCCGCCGTCTCCATTTTGGAGAAAAAGGATTTTACGAAAAGCGCCAAAACCTATTGATTGGGTTTTGGCGCTTTTTTTGTTTATATGTTAATTGCCGCTAGTGCTGGACGCTTTCCACGGGCACGGCCTTAGTTTTAATATAGAAGGATTAAATAGTAGTGTTCGCAAAACCCTATCGAAATAAATGAACGTTCGCAAAGTCATTTGACACATTTACGAACGCTCTTTTCGGCCGTTTTAAGCTGTTTTCAAAGCGTTCGTAAAAGTGTACTTTTACGAACGGTTTTATACTAAAAGTGGCATGCATTTTATTATTAAATTGAAAAAAACTTAGATTGAATTTATCTATAGTGGATGAACAGTACTTATCCATTTTAATAACGAAATTGTGTAAGATAGGGAGTAGCTTCAATAGTTGAGTAGAAAAGAAGAACAACTCTCTATATAAAACAAGGAGGAGAATAATTTGAATTTGTTTCCGAAAAAATTTCCAAATGATGAAGATGGACAGGCGTTAAAAATGCTTTATAAAGAAGGTGTTGATTTTAAAACGCGTCAACGTGTTGAGTTTTTTGTGGCTGTTCCCAACAAAAAGAATGGCGAGTCTATTCTGACAGTATTAAGAAGCAGCGGATTTAATTGCGAACTCGAGCAAGATGAAGAATCTGAAGAATGGACTTGTTATTGCATAGTAGAAATGCTTCTAATTCATGAAGATATTATTAAAATACAGAAACAACTGGATGAGGCATGCAAACCTTATAACGGGTATACAGACGGCTGGGGAGTAATGATCAATTGATCTATTATTTCATCGGTTCATGAAGTTGAATTTAAATATGAAGAAATTAAAACGAAGTTTTTTCAAGTTTAATATCACGAATTATCGGAGCTATTGCACTACTGGTTTTTCCTGTTAAAGATAGTGAACCCGTTGCAAACGAGTATGGAATAAATCCCAAAGCTACGGTTTAATCCCTTTGAATAATCGAGGTTCCGTTGTGTTTTGAGCGATAACTACACACCTGTTTGGCATAGCAAAAGCTTTTTTTCGCTATTTTATTATAAAAATATCGGTTCTTAGACTACATGCGAATATAAACCTTTCCACTGCTCTACAGGTTTAAGAAGATTAAATAAATTGGTTATACAGATGTTATCATTCTTGTGAAAAGTTAAAATAACATCAAGACCTAGAGAAAGGCCAGTTCCTCACTTATGAAGAGGAGCTGGCCTTTCTCTTTTTATTAAAAGGAATATTTCATTTTCATTTCAATTATATTACAAAATGATGGAAAATACCTATTTTTTATTAATTTTTTCCTCATATACTATTTTAGTACAACTAAATTAGGGGGAAAGAAATTGCAGAAATATCTTTTGTCGCTTATCGCGACTGTTATGTGTATTAGCCTTGTTTCACCGCTACAACCTGTAGAAGCTGAAAGCACTACACTCACCACACCGGAAACACTTCCGATTCAAGAAAGACCTTCATTCCAAAAGGAAATTGAACTTATAGAAGAACGTACCGCGACCACGCAGGTTTTCCAACAGGAGGACGGGGCGCACCGCATGGAAATCTCCCCGGAGCCGATCCATGTGCAGGACGCCAAAACCAAGAAATGGGTGCCGATTGATAATACCTTGGTAGAGAAGTCGACCGGCCGTCATCACAATGCGAAAAATGCCTTTGATGCTTCATTTGCGGCTGAGGCTGCAAGCGAGGAACCCTTGGTTTCACTCAAGCAAGAAGGGAAAACGGTGGAAATCAAAGCCATCAAGCACAAAGGGAAAGCTGCTGCAAAGGTAGATGCTGTTACGGAAGAGAATCAGGTCACATACGAAGAGATCTATCCTAATACTGATCTGGTCTACACCATCGGCAACACGAAAATCAAAGAGGACATTGTCCTCAAAGAACAGCCGGTCGGCACGGAGCCGCTTTCGTATGCGTTTGATTTCCAAATCACTGGGATGACGTTGGAACGGACAGCGGACGGGTACCTGTACCTGATTGATGCCGTGACGAAAGAGCGCCTGTTCGCCATCGAAAAGCCGTTCATGATGGACTCCTCGACGCCAGAAGGGTTCGTTTCCAATCTACCGAATCCAGTGCCCGAGGGCGCCTGGACCGATGCCATCGAAGTGGAAGCCCAGCAAGACGGCGACCAATTGACGCTGACACTGAAACCGGATATGGAGTGGCTGCAGGACCCGGAACGGGTCTACCCGGTGGTCCTGGATCCGACCGTCAAAGTCTTCCAGCCTAACACCGCCTTGAATGATACGACCATCCGCAGTGCGCTTCCGGACACGACCGGGGGCGCAGACCATGAACTGGGTGCGGGGCTTTATAAAACCAGCACGACCAACAATATCGTCCGTTCCCTGATTCAGTTCGATGTCGGCACGTTGCCGAAAGGCGCTAAAATCATGAATGCCCAGTTGAACCTGCGCCTGTCGTCCGTCTGGAACGACACGGCGACGTCCATCCAGCTGTACGAAGCGAGCAACACCTGGGAAGAGGACCGTGCGACGTGGAACTACCGGACGCTCGATGCCCTATGGGTGAACAAAGGCGGCGACTACAGCTCGACGCTGCTGGCCAGCCAGACAATCGGGGCATTGGATGCCACGGCGACGGAGCCGCCACTCTTCAAATGGCCAATTAAAGCGGAAACCGTCCAGAAATGGATGGATACGCCATCGCAGAACCTTGGCTTGATGCTGAAAGCGTCGAACGAGACAATCGCGACGTACAAGAAATTCTATTCGGGCGATGCCGGCGGCATGCTCAACTATTCGCCGAAGCTGACAATCACCTATTACCCAATCAGCCGCTTGGGCTTGGAAAGCTATTGGTCTTATGCTGAACACGGGCTTTCCGACGGTCAA
>JBFIXY010000145.1:0-4782 GCA_041605655.1 Planococcus sp. (in: firmicutes)
AAACCCGTTTAAAGTGAGTGCTTTCCGTAAAGCAGCTCAAGCATTGGAATTGGATCAGCGCAGCTTGGATGAGATTGAAGATGTGACAAAACTGAAAGGCATCGGCAAGGGGACAGGTGAAGTCATTGCTGAGTTATTGGAAACGGGTAAGTCATCAGTGCTTGAGGAATTGCAGGAAGAGGTGCCTAAGGGCTTGATTCCCTTATTAAAACTGCAAGGCATGGGTGGCAAGAAAATCGCGAAATTGTATAAAGAGCTTGGCATCGATTCTGCTGAATCGTTAAAACAAGCTTGTGTCGATCATGAAATTCAAAAATTGCCAGGTTTTGGTCCGAAATCCGAAGAAAAAATATTAAAAGAATTGATGGATTTTGAATCGAAGCCGGGACGTCACCCGATCTGGAAAACAGAAGAAGCAGTGAAATTTATCGAAGACATTCTCGTAGGAATTGAACACATCAGCGAATTTTCAGTTGCCGGCAGCTATCGCCGAACGAAAGAAACGAGTAAGGACCTCGATTTTATCATTGCCACTTCAGAACCTAAGTCGGTTAAAGAAAAGCTGCTCTCAGCGCTTCCGGTTCAAGAAACAATTGCGTCTGGCGATACAAAAGTATCGGTGACAGTCGAGTTTCAGGATATGATTGATATCGATTTCCGTTTGGTTGCACCAAAAGAGTTCGTCACCGCGCTGCATCATTTCACAGGTTCAAAAGACCACAACGTGCGTATGCGACAGTTAGCGAAAGCTCAACAGAAAAAAATCAGCGAGTACGGTGTTGAACAACCCGACGGTTCTATCATGACATTTAAGTCTGAAGTCGAATTTTACGATCATTTCGGCTTGCCGTTCATCCCGCCATCCGTCAGAGAAGACGGTCGGGAAATCGACCGGCTTGCTGAATTGCCTGAATTGGTCACGCTTGAAGACATCACGACAGATCTTCACATGCATACAACATGGTCAGATGGTGCACATTCCTTGCCGGAAATGGTCGAAGCAGTGCGCAGTAAAGGGTATAGCTATATGGCCGTCACCGATCATTCTCATTACTTGAAAGTAGCAAACGGATTGACGCCAGAACGTTTATTGGAGCAAAACAAAGAAATCCGTGACCTCAACGAAAAATACAGCGATTTCGACATTTTGTCCGGAACAGAAATGGACATTTTGCCGGACGGTACGCTTGATTTTGACGATGAAGTATTAGGTCAACTGGATTTTGTCATCGCGAGCATTCACTCGAGTTTCCAACAGCCGCGTGAACAAATCATGGATCGGATTTTGACGGCGATGAAAAATCCTTTAGTCGATATGATCGCACATCCAACAGGTCGTATTGTCGGTCAGCGCGCTGGTTATGATCCAGATGTGGAACAATTGCTCGATTGGGCAAAAGAATACGGAAAAATCGTGGAATTGAATGCGAGTCCGTATCGTTTGGATTTGGCGGTTGAATACTTGGAGATGGCACAGGAAAAAGGAGTACCTGTAGCGATCAATACAGATGCCCACGCAATCGAGCAGCTTGAAGTGATGGCTACTGGAGTCAAACACGCTCAAAAAGCTTGGTTGAAAAAAGATAATGTCGTTAACACGTGGCCGCTAGAACGGTTGCGAGCATTTATCAAAAAATAGGAGGTGTCCCGCGTGATTGCAGAACGCGCTTTAAGAACATTGGAATTTTATAAAATCCGCAGCGAAGTAGCGCGGTATTGCACATCTTCACTCGGAAAAGCCCATGTCGACGATTTATTGCCGTCGATTGAATTAGATAAAGTAAACCGCCTGCTTGAAGAAATGGACGAGGGAGCGGCCATCATCCGCACGAAAGGCAATGTGCCGATGGGTGGGATATTCGATATCCGTATGCATGCGAAACGCGCACAGATCGGCGGTTCATTGAGCCCGATGGAATTGATGGAAGTGTCATCTACGATTCGGGCCAGCCGTATCTTACGCCAATTTTTTGAGACGATTCGAGAAGAAGGTGCCATTTCCATCCCGCATTTTCTTGAAAAAAAAGAAGCGATGCCAATATTGACGCAGCTTGAACATGATATCAATATGTGCATCGATGACAATGGTGGCGTGCTGGATAGTGCCAGCGCTGCACTACGGACGATACGCCAGCAATTGCGTGCTCAGGAAAGCCGGGTCCGTGAACGGTTGGAAAGCTTGGTGCGCGGTAAAAACGCAGCGAAAATGCTGTCAGATACGATTGTCACGATCCGCAACGACCGTTTCGTGATTCCGGTAAAACAAGAATACCGCAGCCATTACGGTGGCATCGTGCACGACCAATCGTCTTCCGGACAAACTTTGTTCATCGAACCGGATGCGGTTGTTCAAGCAAATAATGAAGTTCGTCGGTTGAAAATGAAAGAAAAAGAAGAAATTGATCGCATTCTCCAAATGCTTTCTGCACAAGTGCAGGAAGTGGCGCATGAATTATTCGTGCTGGTGGAAGTGCTCGGTGAATTGGATCTTGTTTTTGCCAAAGCGAAATACGGAGCGGCAAATAAATGCACGAAACCTGAAATGAATGATGAGGGCTATATCAATTTGAAAAAAGCACGGCATCCTCTGATTCCGGCAGCCGAAGTGGTGGCGAACGATATCGAATTCGGGCGTGACATTACGGCTGTCGTTATTACGGGACCCAATACAGGCGGTAAAACCGTGACCTTGAAAACTGTAGGGCTGTTTACCTTGATGGCACAATCGGGCTTACCAGTCCCTGCGCTAGACGGTTCGGAACTTGCGGTGTTTGATCAAGTGTTTGCGGACATCGGCGACGAGCAATCGATTGAACAAAGTTTGAGTACATTCTCGTCGCATATGGTGAATATCGTTGATATCCTATCAAAATTCGACAGCAATTCGTTGGTCATTTTTGATGAACTTGGTGCAGGGACAGATCCTCAAGAAGGAGCCGCGCTTGCCATTTCGTTATTGGATGAAGTTCATGGGCGTGGTGCACGCGTAATTGCAACGACCCATTATCCCGAACTGAAGGCATACGGTTATAACCGGCCAGGCGTTGCAAATGCCAGCGTCGAATTTGATGTGGAAACCTTAAGTCCGACCTACCGGTTATTGATCGGTGTACCCGGACGAAGCAACGCATTCGAAATTTCAAAACGCCTCGGCTTGCCGGGGCACATCATCAGTCATGCGAAGAGCTTTACCGGCACAGATCGCAGAGAAGTAGACTCTATGATCGCTTCGCTTGAAAAGAGCCGGAGAGAGTCTGAACAAGACGCTGAGCGTTCAGCGGAATTGCTTGGAGAAGCGGAACAGTTGAAGAAAGACCTTGAACAGCAATTAAAAGACTACGAGAACCAGAAAGAAAAACTGGAAGACAAAGCGAAAGAAAAAGCACGGAAAATTGTCGAACAAGCAACACGCGAAGCCGAGACCGTCATGTCCGAATTGCGTAAAATGCAAATGGACCAAGCATCCGGCATTAAAGAGCATCAATTGATTGATGCAAAAAAACGCCTTGAGGCAGCCATGCCTGAGAATCGCGTATTGAAAAAAGCTGCAAAAGCAAATCAGCAACACGTGTTGAAAGTGAACGATGAAGTTAAAGTGATTTCATTTGGCCAAAAAGGCACGTTGATCGAAAAAGTATCAGATAAGGAATGGATCGTTCAAATTGGCATTTTGAAGATGAAATTACCAGAATCCGATCTTTCTTATACGAAGCCTGAAAAACAAAAAGAGACGCGGACGATGACATCGCTGCAAAACCGGAGCGGCCCTGTAAAACTTGAACTCGATCTACGAGGCGAACGGTACGAAGATGCGCTAATTCAAGTTGAAAAATACATTGATGATGCGTTATTATCGAATTACCATCAAGTGTCGATTATCCACGGTAAAGGGACAGGCGCATTGCGGCAAGGCGTCCAGCAATACTTGAAGAAACACCCGCGCGTCAAAGGCTATCGGTTCGGTGAAGCGGGTGAAGGCGGATCAGGTGTCACGATCGCTGAATTAAAGTAAGTTGAAGTAGGGAGACGTGAGAATGTCGGAAACTGGTTTTTGGACCCATCCGTTAGTAGAAACAGCTGGATATTTTAGCGTGGTCGTTTTGTGTTTGATCGTGGCCATGATGATTTTTGAACTTGTTACGAAATACAAGAACTGGGAAGAAATCAAGAAAGGAAACGTCGCTGTAGCGATGGCGACAGGCGGAAAAATCTTCGGCATCACGAATATTTTCCGCTTTTCCATCGATCAGCACAATTCATTGGCAGAAATGATCGGTTGGGGCTTATATGGATTTTCGCTATTGATATTCGCATATCTCTTGTTTGAATTTCTTACACCACGCTTTAAAGTGGATGAAGAAATCGAAAACGATAACCGTTCTGTAGGTTTCATCTCCTTGACGATATCTGTCGGGCTGTCATTTGTGATTGGAGCAAGTATTTCTTAGGAGTTGTAAACGATGGAAAACCTCATCAAAATACTGTTCGTGTTTTGTGTGCTGTTTGTAATAGTAGGCGTTATTTTTCTTTTTGTATTTTAAATAAACCGAATGGAGCTGTCCGAAAAGTCGTTCTGACTTTTACGGGCGGCTCTTTTTATATCTTTCGCTTCAGTCTGTCCAGCAATGGTAAAAGACGCCATTTCCGGCCAGACTTCCAGCGCTTGTCGGGCTAAACGGGCACTTCCACATTTCTAGATGTCCAGCTGCAACGGCCAGGTTCTCGGGTCATAAGCCTGCCTGGCTAAGCGGCTGAAAATATGCCGCTACGCCATTCCGTCTT
>JBFIXY010000146.1:0-4774 GCA_041605655.1 Planococcus sp. (in: firmicutes)
ATTCCAGTTGCTTTGGACAAAATCCGTGGCATCGTTTTCAGCAACCAGCGGGATTCACCGTCTGAGATCATACCGCCGGACGAAGAAACCGCGCTGATGGCTGGGCACCTGCTCGACTTTCTGCGCAAGGAAGTCGCAAGCGGACGGCTCACGAACAGTTTGGCGCCGATTCAATCGGGTATCGGTACGGTGGCGAACGCTGTTTTAGAAGGATTGACCGATTCGGAATTCGAAAACTTGGAAGTGTTTTCAGAAGTGTTGCAAGACGGTATTTTTGACTTGATCGATGCTGGAAAAGTGACATTCGCTTCGGGGTCGGCCATCACATTGTCTGCTGAGAAAATGGAGCAAGTCTATGGCGATTTTGAAAAATACCGAAGCAAGTTATTGCTGCGGCCGCAGGAAATTTCCAACCATCCGGAAATCATACGCCGACTCGGGTTGTTGTCGATCAATACCGCGCTTGAATTTGATATATACGGCAACGTCAATTCCACGCACGTGCGCGGGACGAAAATCATGAACGGCATCGGCGGCTCGGGTGATTTTGCGCGCAATGCGCGGCTATCGATTTTTGTCACGCGGTCGACCGCGAAAGAAGATCGCATTTCAAGCGTCGTGCCTTTCGTTTCCCATATCGACCACACCGAACACGATGTGCAAATCGTCGTCACCGAACAAGGCTACGCCGACTTGCGTGGGCTTGCGCCGCGTGAACGCGTGCCGCTCATCATTGAAAACTGCATGCATCCCGCATACCGGGATCAAATGCGTGCCTATTACGCAGAAGCACTCAAGCGCGGCGGACAGACGCCGCACGTGCTTGAAAAAGCATTTTCGTGGCATACGCGGTTTATGGAAACCGGTACGATGCGGGAAGAGTGAACAAAACACCGGCCCCTCCTTTTTAGGAAGGGCCGGTGTTTTTTGAGGTTTATCGATTGCAATACATTTCGGCGGTGCTACGGCTTGAAAGCTCGAGAATATTGCCGAATGGATCTTCTGTATAAACGAGGTAATGATTTTTGTCTTTGTTCATCTGGTGAATTTTACTTCGCTGTTTGCCGCCATGCTGAACAATTTTTTCAATCGCTTCCACCACATCTTTGACAATCAGGCAGATATGGAAAAACCCACGGTGTGCAGTCGGCTGGCTTTCGTCAAGGTCCGCTTCTTGAAATTCGAACAACTCGATGCCGACCCCGCCCATCGACATCAAATGGACATTGCGCATTTTTTTGATCTCCGGTCCTTGCAAATTCTGCGTAATGTTCTCAACTTCTGCCGTGTCTGCATCAAAGTCGATCGGTCCTGACAATATGTAAAAGTCCAATACGTTGCAATACCATTGCATCGCACGGTCTAAATCTGGCACCGCTAATCCGACATGTGTAATTTCGCTGCTCATTTTTATCGCCTCCTATATACCTAGCGTTTACCCGATTTTCAGGAATTTAATTCTTTTTATATAAACAGATTTTTCAGTATAAACGAAAATAGTTGTTGTCAAGGGAGATTTTTAGTATTATAATAAGCAATTGTGAAATTCTGAAATGAGGGTACTACTAATGAAAAATTCCATCTATGGTTTGACGATAGATCAATTGAAAGAATGGTTTTTGGAAAACGGCCAGAAGAAATACCGTGCGGAGCAGGTATGGGACTGGTTATATATCAAACGCGTCACTGAATTTTCCCAAATGAACAATTTGAGCAAAGAAGTGATCAATTTACTGGAAGAGAATTTCGCGATCCGTACGCTTGAAGAAGCGGTGAAGCAGGAATCTGCTGACGGCACGATTAAATTCTTATTCCGTTTACAGGACGGCAACTTGATCGAGACTGTTTTAATGCGCTTTAAATACGGAAATTCAGTATGTGTAACAACGCAAGTCGGCTGCAACATCGGCTGCAGTTTCTGTGCCAGCGGATTATTGAAAAAGAGCCGCGATTTAAACGCGGGCGAAATCGTTGAGCAGATCATGCAAGTGCAAGCTCACTTTGACGCTATTCAAAAAGAAGAACGCGTAAGCCACATCGTAGTTATGGGTATCGGCGAACCGTTCGACAACTACACGAATTTGATGGACTTCCTAACAGTCGTCAACTCGCAAAAAGGTTTGGCTATCGGTGCTCGTCACATTACTGTATCAACAAGCGGTATCGTACCGAAAATTTACGATTATGCGGATGAAGGCTTGCAAGTCAACTTGGCGATTTCGATTCATGCGCCAACAAACGAATTGCGTTCACGCATTATGAAAATCAACAAAGCATACCCAATTGAAAAATTGATGGATTCAATCGACTACTACTTGGAGAAATCCAACCGTCGCATCACTTTCGAGTATATTTTATTGCGCGACGTCAACGATCACGTCGAAGAAGCGAACAAGCTGGCGAAATTGCTTGAAAACAAACGCCACTTGTCATACGTGAACTTGATTCCGTACAACTCGGTCAGCGAACATGACCAGTATCAACAAAGCACGCCAGAAGCGATCAGCGCTTTCTACGACGCTTTGAAGAAAAAAGGCATCAATTGCGGCGTTCGCCACGAGCAAGGCGCCGACATCGACGCAGCTTGCGGCCAATTGCGCAGCAAACAAATCAAAAAAGAAAAAACAGTCGTTTAATATTGGAAGGCATCCTCTTGGAGGGTGCCTTTTTTGTATGGCGTTGTGGGAGCGCGCGTAAAATCGGTTGAACGCACGTTAATCTCATCAAATGTGCGTGAAATTCACGTGTCGACTACTATTACACAAAAAAATCGCCAAATTCACATCTTTATTTTTTAAATATACAGATAAGTGTTATAATTTAAAACAAATCAAAAGGGGGGTAGAGATGGCGGAAATAGAGATCAGGAACTTAGGGAAAACGTATGAAAACGGTGCAGTTGCTGTTACGGATTTCAATTTGGCAATTCAAAATGAGGAATTCATCGTATTCGTTGGCCCGTCCGGCTGCGGAAAGTCCACGACACTGCGCATGATCGCAGGGTTGGAGGATATTACGCAAGGTGATTTGTACATAAACGGAAAACGCGTAAACGACATGCAGCCGAAGGACCGGGACATTGCGATGGTGTTTCAAAATTATGCGCTTTACCCGCATATGACCGTATTTGAAAATATCGCGTTCGGCTTGAAGCTGCGCAAAGTCAAAAAAGAAGAAGTCAAAAAGCTAGTCACTGAAGCAGCCACTATTTTAGGCTTGGAAGAATTGCTTCACCGCAAACCAAAAGCGCTGTCTGGTGGTCAGCGCCAGCGCGTCGCATTAGGCCGCGCCATTGTACGCGACGCGAAAGTGTTTTTAATGGATGAACCTTTGTCCAACCTTGATGCCAAACTGCGCGTTCAAATGCGGGCGGAAATCGCCAAGCTCCATCGCCGATTGAAAACGACGACGATTTACGTGACCCACGACCAGACTGAGGCGATGACGATGGCAACGCGCATCGTCGTGATGAAAGATGGTTTTATTCAACAAATCGGCAGTCCGAAAGAAGTGTATGATTTCCCGGACAACCGATTTGTGGGCGGCTTTATCGGTTCGCCTGCGATGAATTTCTTCGAGGGGCATCTCGAAAATGGCACTTTCAAGCTAGGCGAGAAAGCGGTCGGCCTATTGCCGAATCAGCAAGTGCTTTTAAAAGATCAAGGCTACGAAAACAAAGCGATCACACTCGGTGTTCGCCCTGAACACATCCACGTCAATAATGAGGATTTATCAAACTTACCAGTCAGTGAATTCGATGCGACCATTACGGTTTCGGAATTGACCGGTGCGGAAACCGTGATTTACGCCGTTTACGATGGCCAAGAATTTATCGCTCGCGTGGAAGCCGATACGGCGATCGAAGCAGGAGATACAGTTCGTCTTGCGTTCGACATGTCGCATGTTCATTTTTTCGATAAGGAAAGCGGCAGTCGAATAAAACCTGAGAGCTTAGCAGAATACGGCCATGCAGTTGCCCAAACAAGCTGAATTTGACAACGGATACGAAAGTTGAAAATTTTTAATTTCAGGTTTTTTCCAATTGTTCATTTGCGCGTAAACGTTTATTCGATGAATTTGAGGGAAAATACACAAGTATATACAATTATAAACAGGGGAGTGGAAGATAAATGGTAAAAGTAGCAGTAGAAGAACCGTTTGTATCAGTTAAGGAAGCATTAGAGAAAAAAGGGTACGAGGTAGAGATGTTAGAAGATAAAACGCATGCGGTAGATTATGACTGTGTCGTTGTTAGAGACTTGGAAGATTTAGCGGATTTCCATATGAACGTACCTTTGGTTGAAGCGAAAGGTCGTACATTATACGAAATCGTTGAGGAAGTTGAAGAGCGTCTTGTGCGCAGCGGCAAACTCCCTGATTCCGAAGAGGTTGATGAAGGCGGCGGCAGCACAGGCGGCGGATTCATCAAAGGCGCACTTACAGGCGCGATCGTTGGAGCGGCAGCGGGTCTTTTACTGACACCGAAAAGCGGCAAAGAAATGCAAGAAGTGTTGAAAGAAAAAACAGCCGGTTCGAAAGAAAAATTGAGCGGCACGGTTGAACAAGTCAAAGGAAAAGTCGGCACGGTAAAAGAAAAAGCGGCTGACGTTAGCGGCAAGACAAAAGGCAAAGTTGATGAACTGAAAACAAAACGTGAAGAAAAGAAAGAAGAAAAAGAAGTGAAAAAGATCGAAAAAGAGTTGAAAGCTGAAGAAAAGAAAGAAGAAAAAGCTGTGAAAGAGCACGAAAAAGCTGAGAAACAAGCTGAGAAAGA
>JBFIXY010000147.1:0-4758 GCA_041605655.1 Planococcus sp. (in: firmicutes)
CGCTCTATCGGATTGGTGATGGCCGTTTCAATTTCCTCCGGCCCTGCACCCGGAAGGATTGTCGACACCAACACAAGATTCGGCGGCGTTTCCGGGATTTCACGCTGCGGCAACGTGATGAAAACATAGGCGCCCACTACAGTTAATATAAAAATTAAGAATATGAATAATTTGCTGCGATCCAATAAGTATTTCATATAGCGCCTCCTTAATATATGTATATATCATCCATCTACACAATTATTGTATAACATTTATATAACCACAACCAAGTTAACTTCCAAAATTTATAAAAAAGAGGACCAGATCTCTCCGGTCCTTTGAGTCTAATGCAAATGTTGCGCTTTTTTATGCTTCATGAAATACGCGGCGGCAAAAATCAGGAGCGGCGGCACGACGCTCAATTTGAACCACATGCTTCCACTGCCATCGAAAGCGATTAGCCCCATCGGCAACAGCAGGGCAATTCCGCTCCACATCAGCGCTTTCCATGAGCGTTTCCATAATCCATAGACGAACAAGACGATCGATGCAATAATCAGCGACCAGAGCAGGATTCCCATGAGGAATAAGCTCATGTTATGTTCCTCCTTTATCGTAATGTTGTCTCTCTCTAAACTATACTTCTCTATACCCGATTCAAATCCCTTTCAATGCATAAACATAGAAAAAAGTTCGGGGCATTGAACAAGCCCCGAACTTTTCGTTTTCATTATATATTTTTCAAGAACAGGCGGATAATGTCCGCTCCTCCGATGATATTACCGGCAGACGTACCGATGTTCGTCAGAACAACGACGAGCAAGACACGCGTGACTTTATTGTCCCAAAAGCCTTTAAGGGTGAACACATCTTTTGACAAAGTTTCGAAATCACCGACATTCGGACGTCGGATATATGCCTGCATCAAACCGGAGAACCAGCCTGCAGCGAGCAGCGGGTGAAGCGCGCCTACAGGTCCTCCGACAAACGCTGTCAGAATCGCAAGCGGATGGCCGAATGCTAAGGCTGCACCAATCGCGCCGAGCGATGCGGTCCACAGCACCCAGCTAATCGTACCGTCAATACCTGCTGCTGGGTTATTGTAAAAAGTGATAGCCAATAAAGCGACCAATAAAATCGGAATTGCCCAGCCGAGAATTTTCGGCCAGTTCGATTTCGGCGGCACTTCAGCCAATTTTTTCAAATCGTGTTCATGATGAATTTCTTTTGTTATGCCAGGAACGTGCGCTGCACCAAGCACCGCTACAACTTTCTGGCCCGGTGCATCTTTGATTTTTTGAGCCAAGTATTGATCGCGCTCATCGATAAGCGGTGTTTTCAGTTTTGGAAACGATTTTGTGAAATCGTTCAATACCGCATTAAGCGTATCTTGCGATTTCATCTTTTCCAAATCTTCTTCAGAAATCGTCTCGCTGCTGAAAATGCTGTAGAACACCGAAGTTAACAGCTGCGCTTTGCCTAAAAAGCCGATATTGCTCCAAATGCGGGAAAACGTAACTTGAATGTTGCGGTCTGCAAGCACCAGTTCTGCGCCGACTTCTTTAGCGGATTCAATGCCTTGCAGCATTTCCTGCCCGGGCTTGATGCCGAACTGATCAGCCAACCTGTTCTGAAACGATGAAATCGCCAAGTTCATCAGCAATAGACTCGATTTCTTTTCCTTGATGACTTTAAAGATGTCCATCTCTTTCCACTTGCTTTTATCGGTAACGGACTGAAAACGCTGTGCGTCGAGCTCGATGCACACCGAATCCGGCTGTTCCGCTTCAATCACTGCTTTAACTTGTTCCGCGCTTTGGCGTGAGACGTGCGCCGTACCGATTAAAATCAGTTCGCGGCCGTCAATGTGGAGGCGTGTTATATTTTCTTCATGCATGGATTTACTTCCTTCACAGAACTTTATTTCTATCCGCACAAGGCGAAAAGACTGTCTATTTCAATAATGAATCACATTGCCGAAAATATCAACTATAGAAACCCTATAACCCTTTTGCATCAAATGTGTTCCCGCCTTGAAGGGTGCCATTTTCAAACCCTTTGTAGAACCAGCGCTTACGCTGCTCGGACGTGCCATGCGTAAAACTTTCCGGAACGACATAACCGCGTGATCGCTGTTGAATCGTATCATCCCCTACGGCGCTAGCGGCGGTCAATGCCTCTTCCAAGTCCCCTTCTTCAAGCAAGTCCATTCCCTGCGCATGATGCGCCCATACGCCGGAATAATAATCTGCCTGCAATTCCAGTCGCACTTGCAATTCGTTGTATTTTTCCTCACTCAGCTGGCTGCGCATCGGCTGCACTTGTTCCATGACACCAAGCAGATTCTGCACGTGATGCCCCACTTCATGGGCAACGACGTAAGCCATTGCGAAATCACCCGGCGCTTGGAATTGCGTTTGCAATTCATCATAAAAACTCAAATCGATATAAAGCTTTTGGTCACCTGGGCAATAAAACGGTCCGACCGAAGCTCCTGCTGTGCCGCATGCCGACTCGACGCTTCCCGTGTAAAGCACAAGCGTCGGTTCTACATATTCCATGCCTTCTTCAGCGAATACCTCGCTCCACACCTGTTCGGTATCTGCCAGAACGACCGATACGAACTCCGCCAGTTCCTCTTCTTTTTCAGAAGCTACGTAAGGTTCGTTCGATTGTGAATCGGTGCCCATCGTATCCAAGATAGCTCCGGGGTCCCCGCCGAGAAAGGCAACGAGCAGTACGATAAGCAAACCTCCGATACCGCCTCCGGCAATCAGCGCGCCTCCTCCGCCTTTTCCTCTTCTGTCTTCAACGTTGCCGCTGCCCGCTCTGCCTTTCCATTTCATCTATGTCCACTCCTCGCTAATCGCTTTTAATAAGCTATACCCCGTTCCGCATAGCTATTAATCCACTCTAAGCAAGACGATAAATTAAAAAGCGTTCCTGTAAATTTCCATCCACACCTGGCAGTTCAATTTCGCGAAATTGTTCAAATGCCGTATTATGCTCCAAATGGCTAATATAATCTTGCGTCGGAAAATAGAGAACCAACTCGACCGGTCGCGGCGAACGTTCTACAGACTTTAAAATATTGTTGAGCACTGTGATGAAAATCTGAAGAGAAAATGGATTAAAGAAGTAGAACTTATTATCAAGGGGATGGACGCGGTATTGCTCAGCCAATTCACAGACAAAGCAGATCTGCCCTTCTGCGGATGGTCGCTTTTGAATATAAGATTCCAAGTTCTCGACGGCTTTTTGATGCAGTTCCTGATCCATTTCCACACCTGTCGTTGCAACATCAAATAAATGATGCACAAAAAAGTTAAGGCGCCCTTTACCGGAGCCGAAATCGACTAGTCGGTCTTCTTCAGTCAATGGATGAAGTTGAAATAGGGTTTTCAGTAACTCATATGGTGTCGGTTCATAGCGGTTGTAATGCAAAGAATCGTGAAATCCCTGTTGAATACCGGCTGTCTGAATATGTAAATCATGATCGTATTGACGTTCATTCATTTTTATCTCCTCGATTCGAATAATTTAAAGCGTTGTATACTTGCAATAAATGCAGAAATTTGGTAAAGTCTAGCTAATTCAATAATTTCTTGCTCCTTTTTTAGGAGTGAGGATAGAGGCGCAAAAACCATTAGTAAACAGTCCGAGGATAATGAGATCCGATGAAAGCTGTTGAAAGGGGGATTTGCCGAAGTGGTCAGGCGCTCATAGCCGAAGCTGCTGGGTCTGCATTGAACAAATGCAGGACTGTCATATAGGAAACTATATGGGGGGCTATCTGACGCATGGATTGGGCACGCTATACGCCAATCCTGCCGCAGCAACGAGACCCTCGTTGCTGCTTTTTTTGTTTTTCCGATACGCTTGCCGCCTCAGATTACGTTTAGTCAACGCAGCAGCACTTGATAGCACAAACTAAAAAATGAGAAAAGGGTGGTATTTATGAACTTCGGACAAATCGTAACAGCAATGGTGACACCGTTTGATACTAATGGAGACATTGATTTTCCAGCTACTGCAGCCTTAGTGGAACATTTAATCGAAACAGGAAGCGATGCGTTGGTGGTCGCAGGAACTACTGGCGAATCGCCGACATTATCAACAGACGAAAAAATTGATCTTTTTAAATTCGTCGTCGGAACGGTAAAAGGTCGCATCCCGGTCATTGCTGGGACCGGCTCAAACAATACGCGCGCCTCCATCACATTGACACGCGGCGCAGAAGAAGCAGGCGTTGATGCTGTGATGCTAGTGACACCATATTACAATAAACCGTCACAAGAAGGCATGTTCCAACATTTCCAAGCCATTGCAGCAGCTACGGATTTACCGATCATGCTATACAACATTCCTGGGCGCAGCGTCGTCAATCTTACCGTTGACACCATTGTCCGTTTAGCTGCAATCAGCAATATCGTGTCGATCAAAGAAGCGAGCGGCAGCCTTGATGCGGCAGCGGAAATCATTGAGCGGACTCCTGATACTTTCAGCTTATACAGCGGCGATGACGGGTTGACGTTGCCGCTTCTGGCCATCGGTGGAACGGGGATCGTATCTGTAGCCGCACATATTATTGGCCGCGAGATGCAGCAGATGGTTTCGAGCTTTAAAGCAGGCGACAACACAAAAGCTGCTCAGCTTCATCGTACTTTGCTGCCAGTCATGAATGCGTTGTTTGCAGCACCGAACCCAGTGCCTGTGAAAACTGCATTGAACTTGTCAGGAATTGCTGTTGGCGGTGTACGTTTACCAATGATTCCA
>JBFIXY010000148.1:0-4714 GCA_041605655.1 Planococcus sp. (in: firmicutes)
CTGCGAGGGATTGAAAGGACGACATAAAAAAGCGTGTACATCCAGCCGGTCCTCGCAGGCTATGTGGGCGTTGTCATAAAGGCAGGTCTCCTGGCTTGTGATCATTGCGTACTGCGCCTTCCCAAAGCTTTGCTTCAGTGGCATGTTGCAGTTTGCTCTCACATACAGTGGCGGGACCGCGCCGGAGTCGAACCGGCTTCCCTTTTAACTCATGTTCTTAGACATAAGCACCTTTATGAATCGATATTCGATTGTCTTACACCCATAGTATACACGAAAACCTTTGGGTGTCTCCTACATTTTTTCCGGAGCCGATACGCCGACAAGTTTCAAGGCATTGGCAATTGTCGACTTCACTGCTGTAATAAGCGCCAGTCTTGCGCGCGTCATGTCTTCGTTAGTCGTATCCAGAACTTTATTGGCGTTATAGAAACTGTGGAAATTTGACGCCAGTTCCTGGATATATGTCGTAACGCGGTGTGGTGCACGTTGTTTTGCTGCATCTGCTACAACTTGCGGGAAGTCGCCGATCTTCTTCAACACATCGATTTCTTTTTCCGAAACTAGCAGATCCAGGTTATCCGTCGAGGCAGTAAATCCTTGCTCTTCCGCTTGACGCAAAATCGAGTTGATGCGCGCATGTGCATATTGCGAATAATATACCGGGTTTTCATTGGATTGCGAAACAGCCAGATCCAAGTCGAAGTCCATATGCGAATCGCCTGAACGCATCGCGAAGAAATAACGCACTGCATCCAAGCCGACCAATTCAACAAGTTCGCGCATCGTTACCGCTTTCCCTGTACGTTTGCTCATTTTCATCTTTTCGCCGTCTTTGTATAGCTGCACCATTTGAATAATGCTCACTTCAAGCGTATCGCGGTCGTAGCCGAGTGCTTCAATCGCCGCTTTCATGCGCGGGATATAGCCGTGATGGTCTGCTCCCCAAATATTGATCAGCTTGTCAAAACCACGTGATAATTTATCTTCGTGGTAAGCGATATCCGGCAATAAATACGTGAATGATCCATCATTCTTGATCAATACGCGGTCTTTGTCATCACCGAATGTTGTCGAACGGAACCAAGTTGCTCCACCTTCTTCAAAAATGTGATTATTGGCACGTAGTTTGTTTAACGCAATTTCGATTTCGCCTTTTTCATACAACGAAGTTTCCGAGAACCATACATCGAACTCAACACGGAAATCAGCCAAATCTTTCTGTAATTTCGCCAGTTCCACTTTCAGTCCATGCTTACGGAACGCCTCAAAACGCTCTTCTTTTGTCATCGCCACGAATTTATCGCCATGCTCTTTGACTAAGTCGTTAGCAATGTCTTTAATGTCTTGACCGCGGTAGCCGTCTTCTGGCATCTCTAACGGTTGACCAAGCGCTTCAAAATAACGCGCTTCAATCGACCACGCCAAATTATTGATCTGATTTCCCGCATCGTTGATGTAATATTCGCGGGAAACAGCGTAACCAGCCATGTCCAAAACGTTGCACAACGAATCGCCGACAGACGAACCGCGCGCATGCCCTAAATGAAGATCGCCGGTCGGGTTCGCTGAAACAAACTCGACTTGAATGCGTTCGCCGCCGCCTGAAGTGGTGCGTCCATAATCTTCTTTTTGTTCTAAAACAGTCTTCACAACATCCAGTAAATAGTCTTTCTTGATGGTGATGTTGATGAATCCAGGTCCAGCAATTTCGATTTTCTCGATATTCGCCGCTTCCTTATCCACGTTCGCAACAATTTCTTCCGCAATCATGCGCGGGGCCTTTTTCGCGATACGTGCTAATTGCATGGCAATATTCGTCGCGTAGTCTCCGTTCGCCTTATCTTTCGGTGATTCCAAGAAAACATCCACCGGTTCTGTTGTCAGTTCCGCTTTTTGCACCGCTTCACTGATAGCTTGTTTGATTGCGTGTTGTACCTGTTCTACTGCATTCATTGGTCGACCTCCGTAAATTGAATTTCCATTTCGTATTCGCCGACTAGGGAAGAACCCATCGCCAAATCATAACGGACTTTAAAATGTGCATCGCTAGATGTCAGTTCATGCGCTTTTGTCGTCAGCATGAACGAGCCGTGTTCGTTCGTTAAATTACCTGTCTGTTCTGTATCCAATAAAAACGGCAGCCGCATTTGCAAGCCTCCGCTTCGCATAACTACCGCATCATGTTCACCAAACTTCACTGTGGTCCGGATATCCAGATCATCTTGACGCTCCTCGTATTGCAAGTAGCGAATGTCATTTTTCAATGTCATCGTCCCTTGCGACCACATTTCCATCGTAATGTCTTCCACGTCCGGCTGGCGGATTATGGTCGTCAATTTAATATTCACCATTTTTCTCATGCCGCCCCGCCTCCTTTTAGTAATAGCCTTTCCATTATAGCTTGATTTGACGCCTATTTTCAATTAAGGCTTTGTCCTAAAATGCACAAAAAGATGAACTACGCTAAAAATGCAAAAACCACCCATAAGAGTGGTTGATGTCCCATCGAAGAAATGGAGCTTATTTGCTATAGGTTTTTACGTATGAAGGTCGAGGGAAGATGCCGGGTTTCTTGTCGATTCCTTGTGCCGTTCCCCTCTTAGCGTGCGCTTGGCCGTATGATTCCGACTGCTGCCAATCGGTAAATGATTTTTCGTCTTTCCATAACGTGAGAATGATATACGTGTCTGTTTGCAACGGACGCAATACGCGAATCGCTGCAAATCCCGGCTCGCTCTCCACTTTGCCCGCCCGGTTCTGAAAGCGCGATTCAAAAAGTTCCCGCCCTTCATCGGTTACCGGTATATTATTAAAGACAGCGTAACGACCGTTGGCTAGCTCGCCAACTGCATTCAACACGTCAAATGCTTCAAATCCCTTTGGAAAATCAATGCCGTCTCCTTCAAAAATCACTGTCGACTCCTCACCATTCACCAAATAAATGGCTTCGTTCGGAACAGATTTCGCTATTTCGAGACCTTCCTCTTTATCGCCCGTCCATTTGTATAATTCCAATACCAACACCTCTTTCTACACTTCGTTCAATTACATGACTTTCGTTTAAAACACGCTCAGCTTTCCTTGCTCAATCCAAGAATTCGAATAAGCGGTTTGAGCGTCAAGCCTTGGACTACTAAAGAAAACAACACGACAGAAAAAGTTAATAATAACACGGTTTCCCTGCCTTCAAAGCTCGCTGGCAGGCTAAGCGCTAAAGCAATCGAAAGACTTCCTTTCAATCCACCCCAATTGAGAAGGATCCGCTCTTTCCGGTTAAGGCTTTTCGCGGGCTTCGTGCTTAGGTAGAGGGCGATTATCCGTGAACCAATGACAATCAGAATCGCGATGATAATGATTTTCCATTGCCCGTTCAAATCGATGTTGCGGATTTCCAGACCGACGATCAAGAAAATGAATGAGTTCGCAATCAATGCAATAACATCCCAGAAGGAATTGATATTGCGCTCAGTAATTTCAGACATCCCGATTTTGCCGCCGTAATCACCGAAGACAAAACCACCTGCAACCACTGCGATCACGCCGGAAACATGAAAATGCTCGGCTATGAAATAACTGCCAAAAAACAATAGCGCAGAAACAGCAATTTCAAAAGGATAATCGTCATAGAATCGAATCACTTGCGAGAAGATAAAGCCGAGTACGACCCCGACTAAAATACCGCCTAATGCAAATTGGAGAAATAACAAGACCCCGCTTCCGATGCCTGCCCAGCCCATTTCGATATAGGTCAACAAGTACACCGAGGCAATCTGGAAAAGAACAATGGCAATACCGTCATTCAGCAGCGACTCACCTTCCATGATCGTAGACAATTTTTTGGAGACGCCTGCTGATTTGAATATGGACAACACACTGATCGGGTCTGTCGCACTCATTAACGCCGCAAACGTAAAAGCAACGGCAATCGGCAACCCAAGTAAATAATGTCCCGAAAACCCGATAATGACAAATGACAGGAAAGTTCCGCCGAGCGCCATCCCGATCACTGTTTTTTTCTGTTCATATAAATCGTGGAACGGCAGCTTCAATGTTGCGTCACCCAAGAGAATCGGAAGAAACAGCGAAATGATAATCACTTGGAACACACTCGACTGCGTAATAAACGCTTCCGCTTGGTTGATCAATGGAATCGGAAAACTGGTGATACCTAAAATAAGGCCGACCAACACAAGTGCAATTGTATCCGGTTGTTTGATTTTTTTTGCTATCCCGACTACTAGAATCGCGATCGCCAGCAAAATCAGAATTTGGACAAACACTTCATCGAATTCATGCATATTGCAACGCCCCCACCTCTCTATTGTTCTTTCCATTTCTCGAAAAGCAGTCTTGTAAACATTTTAACAAAGATAGGCGCAGCTTTTTACTGATTTATCCATTTTATACAAATGGTTTTTAGTTGGTAAATCCTTTTCATCTTTTTTGCATATTAAAAGCCGGTCTGAAAAATTCAGACCGGCTCATGCGTTATTTTACCCAACCGAGAATCATTTCACGGATAAGTTTGCTTGCTGTGTTGGCAGTTTGATCAGAATGGTCATAAACAGGCGCAAGTTCCACCAAGTCAAAGCCGACCACATTAACGCCAGATGCAGCAATTGCGTGGATCGATGCAAGTAATTCACGTGAAGTGATTCCGCCTGCATCAACTGTTCCTGTACCTGGCGCATGCGCCGGGTCCAAAACGTCC
>JBFIXY010000149.1:0-4707 GCA_041605655.1 Planococcus sp. (in: firmicutes)
AGAAACACCGGGAATTGTCATCAACGAAATTTTGAAGAAAACAGGAAAAACACTGGAAGACATCGATTTATTCGAAATTAACGAAGCGTTTGCTGCAGTTGCTTTGGCAAGTTCGAAAATTGCTGGATTGGATGCAGAAAAAGTGAACGTCAATGGCGGTTCTGTTGCGCTTGGCCATCCAATCGGAGCAAGCGGAGCGCGCATCATTCTAACGCTGGCATATGAATTAAGACGTCGCGGCGGCGGCATCGGCATCGCGGCAATCTGCTCAGGTGGCGGACAAGGCGACGCGATTATGATAGAAGTACCGAAACAGGAGGCAAACTGATAATGACGATTCAAAACGTAATGGTGATCGGGGCAGGCCAAATGGGCTCCGGCATCGCACAAGTATGTGCACAAGCTGGATTCAACGTGAAATTGAACGATATGAAACAAGAAGCATATGACCGCGGGATTGAAACAATCACAAAAAATTTAACGCGCAATGTCGAAAAAGGGCGCTTGTCTAAAGAAGAGAAAACAGCGATTCTTGGACGTATTACGTCATCACTGGATTTAAAAGACGCACACGATTCGGACATCGTTATCGAAGCGGCTGTTGAAAACATGGCAATCAAACACACAATCTTTAAAACGCTTGATGAAGTGGCACCAAAACATGCGATTTTGGCCACAAATACCTCATCATTGCCAATCACTGAAATTGCAGCTGTAACAAACCGTCCGGAACAAGTAATCGGCATGCACTTCATGAATCCGGTACCGATTATGAAACTGGTAGAAATCATTCGTGGCCTTGCGACAACGGATGAAGTCTACAAAGATGTTGAAGAAATGACGAAGAAATTATCGAAAACACCTGTTGAATGCAATGACTTCCCAGGTTTTGTATCCAACCGCATCTTGATGCCGATGATCAATGAAGCGATCTTCACGCTGCAAGAAGGCGTCGCAACAAAAGAGGCGATTGACAACATTATGCGCCTCGGCATGAACCACCCGATGGGACCGTTAAAACTAGCTGATTTCATCGGCCTTGATACGTGCCTTTCCATCATGGAAGTTTTGCATGAAGGTTTCGGTGACAGCAAGTATCGTCCAAGCCCATTATTGCGCCAATACGTGAAAGCGGGATGGCTCGGCAAAAAAACAGGACGCGGATTCTACGAATACAGCTAATTTTAGGGGGAACCGCAATGGAATTGCGTTTTACAGAAGAACAATTAATGATGAGAAACATGGTGCGTGATTTCGCGAAAGAAGAAATTACGCCATTTATCGAAAAAATGGAACAAGATCATTTCCCAACAGAAATACTGAAAAAAATGGCAGACCTTGGCTTAATGGGCATCACAGCCCCTGAAAAATTAGGCGGCTCGGAAATGGACTTTACGTCTTACATCATTGCCATTCATGAACTGTCGAAAATCAGCGGTGTAATCGGCGTGATTCTATCTGTCCATACATCAGTCGGCACAAACCCAATCTTGAATTTCGGTTCAGAAGAACAAATCCAGAAGTACATTCCGAAGCTTGCTTCTGGCGAATATTTGGGTGCCTTCGCTTTAACTGAACCGTCTGCCGGTTCAGATGCAGGAAGCTTGAAAACGAAAGCGGTGCTTGATGGCGACCATTACGTATTGAATGGCTCAAAAGTATTCATCACTAACGGAGGCGAAGCCGATACATATATCGTCTTTGCATCAACGAATCCAGAAGCCGGAACGCGCGGCATTTCAGCGTTCATCGTCGAAAAAGATTACCCAGGATTGATCGTCGGAAAAGACGAAAAGAAAATGGGGATGCACGGCTCTCGCACGGTGCAATTGACGTTCGACAATATGAAAGTGCCGGCTGAGAATTTACTTGGCGAAGAAAACAAAGGCTTCAGCATCGCAATGGCAAACTTGAACGTCGGCCGCATCGGCATCGCCGCACAGGCGCTTGGAATTGCAGAAGCAGCATATGAGCATTCCGTAGCGTATGCAAAAGAACGCGTTCAATTCGGCAAACCGATTGCACAACAACAAGGCATCGGCTTTAAATTGGCCGATATGGCAACGCAAGTCGAAGCAGCGAAACTGCTCGTCTATAACGCAGCAGACCTTTATGGGCGCGGCAAAGACTGCAATAAAGAAGCATCAATTGCCAAGCTATTCGCTTCTAAAACAGCGATGGACGTTGCTATCGAAGCGGTCCAAGTGTTCGGAGGCTACGGCTACACCGAGGAATATCCAGTAGAAAGACTATTCCGTGACGCAAAAATCACAGAAATCTACGAAGGCACAAGTGAAATCCAACGCATCGTAATTAGTAAACAATTATTGAAATAAAAGCTTGATATTAGAAGAATGAGCGGAAGGAGGCGACTCCTGCGGGTTCAAGCGAAGTGCCGAAATCCACTCGGGCGGTTAAGCCCGAGTTAGTTCGGCGCAAGCCCCGCGGAAAGCGTCCTCCTGAAGCGAATTCTTCGGCATTAAACAGGATGTTTTATTATAACTAATGAAAATCAACTATTTGGAGGAATTTAACAATGAATTTTCAATTAAGCGAAGAACATGTAATGATCCGCAAAATGGTACGCGATTTCGCGAACAAAGAAGTAGCACCGACTGCAGAAGAGCGTGACGAAGAAGAACGTTTTGACCGCGAAATTTTCGATAAAATGGCAGAACTTGGCCTAACAGGCATTCCGTGGCCAGAAGAATACGGCGGCATCGGCTCAGATTACTTAGCATACTGCATCGCGGTTGAAGAATTGTCACGCGTCTGCGCTTCTACAGGAGTAACGCTTTCTGCGCATACATCACTTGCAGGATGGCCGGTATACACATTCGGTACAGAAGAACAAAAACAGAAATACCTTCGTCCAATGGCAGAAGGAACAAAAATCGGTGCATACGGTCTGACAGAACCAGCTTCTGGATCGGATGCAGGCGGCATGAAAACAAATGCTAAAGAAGACGGCGACCATTACATCTTAAATGGTTCGAAAATCTTTATCACAAACGGCGGCATTGCAGACATCTACATCGTTTTCGCAGTAACAGACCCAGAATCGAAACATAAAGGCACAACAGCGTTTATCGTCGAAAAAGACTTTGAAGGCTTCTCGGTTGGCAAAAAAGAGAAGAAATTGGGAATCCGTTCTAGCCCGACGACGGAAATCATTTTCGACAATTGCCGCGTACCGAAAGAGAACATGCTTGGAGAACTTGGCCAAGGATTCAAAATCGCTATGCAAACGCTTGACGGCGGCCGTAACGGAATCGCTGCACAAGCAGTCGGAATCGCACAAGGGGCAATGGACGCTTCAATCACTTACGCAAAAGAGCGCGAACAATTCGGCAAGCCGATTGCAGCTAACCAAGGTATCTCGTTCAAATTGGCTGACATGGCGACATCGATCGAAGCTTCACGTTTGTTGACGTATCAAGCGGCATGGTTGGAATCAAACAAAATGTCTTACAGCAAAGAATCAGCTATGGCGAAATTGATGGCTGGCGACACAGCGATGAAAGTAACAGTTGAAGCGGTTCAAGTGTTTGGCGGCTACGGCTACACGAAAGACTACCCGGTTGAGCGTTTCATGCGTGACGCGAAAATCACTCAAATCTACGAAGGCACACAGGAAATCCAACGTTTGGTCATTTCCCGTATGGTCACGAAGTAAGCGGAGGGATTGCTCATGGATCGAAAGCGTGAAGTTCAGTCTTCCGTAAAAGATGAAAGCCTGATTGCCAAGCGCCGGGCACAGATGATCCGGGGCGCTGTCACGCTCTTTAAAGAAAAAGGCTTTCACCGGACGACGACTCGAGAAATCGCAAAAGCGTCAGGTTTCAGCATTGGAACTTTATATGAATACATCCGGACCAAAGAAGATGTCTTGTACTTGGTCTGTGACTCGATTTACGATGAAGTGCATGCGCGCTTCGATGCCCTCGATATTGAAAAAGGGTCACTTGATGTGCTGGTCACAGCAATCGGTCATTACTATGGATTGATTGACGATATGCAAGACGAATTCGTCGTCATGTATCAAGAATCGAAATCGCTGCCGAAAGACGCATTGCAATATGTGCTCAATAAAGAAATGGAAATGGTTTCTTTATTCGAAGGTTTGTTAGCAGATTGCGCGGCTAGTGGCGAGTTGAAATTAACACCGAAAGAAATCACGTTAGCAGCTCATCATTTATTCGTCCAAGGCCAGATGTGGGCGTTCAGACGCTGGGCGCTTCGTGACTTCACGATAAAAGAATTTACCGAATTGCAAACGCAATTTCTGCTGCAGGGGATGGCAGGGGAAAAAAACACGATACAGGGGGTTAAATAGATCATGGCAACTATTCAAGAACAAACGACTTATAAGCCGAAGAATCACGTGCGTTTCGTTACAGCTTCAAGCCTATTTGATGGCCACGATGCATCGATCAACATCATGCGCCGCATTTTGCAAGCGGCCGGAGCGGAAGTTATCCATTTAGGGCATAATCGCTCAGTGGAAGAAGTAGTCAACGCAGCTATCCAAGAAGATGTACAAGGGATTTGTATTTCTTCATACCAGGGTGGCCATATGGAATACTTCAAATACATGCACGATTTGTTGGCTGAAAAAGGCGCTGGCAATATCCGCATCTACGGAGGCGGAGGCGGCGTAATCCTACCTCGCGAAATCAAAGAACTTGAAGCATACGGCATCGCCGG
>JBFIXY010000150.1:0-4697 GCA_041605655.1 Planococcus sp. (in: firmicutes)
GCAATCGAAGGCCGTTTGAAATTTTTCTTCGATAAAAATGTTAAAAACTTGTATAGCGGGTATACAAAAAAAGAAGCCTAAATCAGTATTCTATTTTTGGAGGGATTTAATTGAAAAAATCAACGTTGAACTCAGTTATTGGAAGCGCATTTGCAGCTGGAGCTGGCATTTTCGCTTATAGAGCAATTCAAGAACGAAGCAAATTGAATGTACCGAGCGACAGCGACATCAGAAATAGCACCGAAATGGACGAGCGTGAAAGTGCTATAGCTGATACAGATCCAGCGGAAAAAGGCCTTACACAATTGGATTCGGTATACCGTGAGGAATGGCAGGCAAATGGATTTCCTCAGACACACCGTGAAATGAAGGAATTAGAAGAAGAGAAATGACAATGCAAGAGCGAAAGCGGGACGAAATGCTTTCGCTCTTTTTCATGCGCGTTTAAAGATTTGTTTTTGCATAGTAATGGTAGGCGCTAAAATCTGTAGATTGTCATATATGCATTCGATTGTATGGAAGAAGAATATTTTGTTGAAAAGGAGGAAGAAGAATATGTGGATCAAGAAACCTTTTTTCGAATACGCTACCGGAACTTTGCTGGTCGTTGTCATCCTTTTTTTTCTCGGAAGAATCGATTACGCTATTTGGCCGTTTCAAGTAGTGTTGACAACAATTTTTGCTCCGATTCTAATCGCAGGTCTACTCTATTATCTAATTCGTCCTTTACTGCATTTGTTGATGCGTTTCATCCCTAAGATGGCAGGGATTATCACGGTCTTTTCTATATTCATTATACTTGCATCCACCCTTGTGTATTTTTTCGGTCCGACGATAAAAGAGCAAGTATCGAGTCTGGCGGAGCTCGCCCCGGAGACCGTTGAAGAAATGGAAAGGGAATCCGATAATGCGATAGCCCGTTTTGAGTTTGCCGGCTTCACAGGCTATGAGTTGAAAAGCAAGGTGGTCGGCTATGCTGAAAAGTATTCCAATAACTTAATGGATAACATCATAGATGTCTTGACCGTACTAATGAATGCGGCAGTCGTTTTGATTGTAGTGCCATTCATCTTGTTTTTTCTATTGAAAGATGACGAAAAACTGGTGCCGCATTTGATGAAATACTTATCGGAAGAACATAAACCGGAAGGGCGGAAAGTATTAAAGGATGTTGACGAAACGTTATCAAATTATATCGTCGGCCAAGCGATTGTCGCAGCGGCGATAGGGGCACTTATGTTTGTCGGGTATTTGATCATTGGACTCGAGTATGCGTTATTATTGGCCGTCTTTGCGATGCTATTGACGATTGTGCCTTTTCTTGGACCCATTATCGGCGTGACTCCTGCTCTTTTTGTTGCATTAACTAGCGGTGACCCACTGATTACAGCATTGAAGGTGATTGCTGTATTGTTAACGGTGCAACAAATTGAAGGAAATTTGATAACACCGAATATAATGGGCAGTCGCCTGAATATCCATCCACTGACCATTATCCTCTTGTTGCTGATTGCCGCAGCACTCTATGGCTTTATCGGCATCCTCATCGCAATTCCGCTGTATGCTGTGTTGAAAACGTTGGTTCATAATTTCCGACTGTTCAACCGTTTGCGGAGAAAGCGTGAAGTTTCACGACAGGCATCTAACAATTAGTAACCTGAAAAGAGAGGCTCTATTTTATTTATTTTTGAAGGTTCTGATAAGAAAGACTTTGTGATATACTACAAATAGTATTTTACTAAAAGAAAAAAGGGGTGCTACAACATGAAGAAATTTAGTTTATTGTTTGTTCTTTTAACGGCAATGCTAATTATGGCAGCTTGTGGTTCGGATGATTCATCTGACAACTCAGGGGACGGGGAAGGAACGAGTGAAGAAAAAACTTATAAGGTAGGAATCGATACAACTTATCCACCTTTTGAATTTGAAGAAGACGGAGAATATACAGGGATTGATATTGATTTGATTACAGCAATCGCAGAAGATCAAGGGTTTGAAATCGAGTTTAACCCAATGGACTTCGGCGGGATCATCCCAGCTCTTCAGGCAAACCAATTGGATGTAGCAATTGCTGGTATGAGTATTACTGATGAGCGTAAAAATGTAGTGGATTTCTCTGATCCTTACTTTGATGCAGGTCTTTCGTTGGTAGTTAGTAAAGACAATACAGATATTACGTCTTTAGAAGATTTAGAAGGCAAGACAGTAGCAGTGAAGAGTGGAACAACCGGCTCTAAATTCGCTATGGACAACGAAGCGAAATACGGCTATAGCGTATCACAATTCGAAGATAGCCCATCAATGTTCCAAGAAGTGTCAAACGGCAATGCCGATGTACTTCTAGAAGATTATCCAGTTATCGCTTATGCGATTGCTGAAAGTGGTTTGGAGCTTAAGACAACTGGAGATCGTTTGACAGGTGATCAATACGGAATCGCTGTATTAAAAGGCGAGAACGCTGATTTGCTTGAAAAAATCAATGCGGGTCTTAAAGAACTTCGCGACAGCGGAAAATACGATGAAATCTTGAATAAATACATCGCTGAATAAGCAACTTATATGTGGCGCGCAGCAGCGCGCTGCATTTTTTTACCCGATTTTAACAGTCAACTTGCGCTGATTTTAAAAAAGATGCGTCTGTCGACAGATTGGATTAGCTGGAAATTCACAGAAGTCAGCAATTTCTGCGGATTTGAGTTTCTCCCTATGTAAAGGAGATATGGAAATGGAAACAATTATGAATGCTATGCCGTTTTTATTGGAAGGGTTGCAAGTTACACTTTATATTTTCATCATAGCAATCATTCTTGGTTTTATTATTGGATTGATTGTGGCACTGCTTCGTTTAGCCCCAATTAAAATCTTGAATTGGATTGCTAAAATTTTCGTTGATGCGATTCGTGGAACGCCGTTTATCGTTCAGTTGTTCTTCATCTATTTCGGACTCAATTCACTTGGCTTTTTCTCGATGGACAATACAACGGCTGGAATTGTAACTGTTGCTATCAACGCCGGTGCTTATTTCTCGGAAATCATCCGAGCTGGTATCCAATCGATTGATCGTGGGCAGACAGAAGCTGCTCGTTCGCTTGGATTGAACGCTACACAAAATATGCGTCATATCATTTTGCCGCAAGCATTCCGTCGTATGTTGCCGACTATCACTAACCAAGCGATTATTTCATTGAAGGATACTTCGTTGCTATCCGTCATCGGAATCGCTGATTTGACGCAAGAAGGGCGGATTCAAGCGAGCCAGACTTTTGAAGCCTTTACGATTTACTTGACCTTAGGAGTCATTTACTTCATTGTCATTTACTTGCTCTCAATGTTGGCGAGCTTTGTAGAAAGGAAGTTTGTATTGCGATGACTATGATTAGAGTGGAAAACCTAAAAAAATCCTTCGGAAAAATTGAAGTGCTAAAAGATATGAGCACAGTGATAGAAGAAAAAGAAGTGGTCTGTGTCATTGGTCCTTCCGGATCTGGGAAAAGTACATTTCTTCGTTGCTTGAACCGTCTTGAAGAAATTACAGGCGGACATGTTTATATTGAAGGAACAGATATTACCGACCCGAAAGTGGACATCAATAAGGTCCGTCAAGAAGTGGGAATGGTGTTCCAGCAATTCAACTTGTTCCCGCATAAAAGTGTATTGGAAAATATTACGCTTGCTCCTATGAAGCTGAAGAAAACGAATAAGAAGGCTGTTACGGAAAAAGCATATGAGCTCCTTGATAAAGTAGGCTTGAGGGAAAAAGCGAATGCGTATCCTGGTGAATTGTCAGGCGGTCAGAAACAACGTGTTGCGATTGCCCGGGCATTAGCAATGGATCCGAAAATCATGTTGTTTGATGAACCGACGTCGGCACTTGATCCTGAGATGGTCGGAGATGTTCTGGATGTTATGAAGCAATTGGCTGTCGAAGGAATGACGATGGTTATCGTTACACATGAAATGGGCTTTGCCCGTGAAGTGGGCGACCGCGTCATGTTCATTGACGGAGGTTATATTGTGGAAGAGAATGTACCGTCCGAATTGTTCGGAAACCCGCAGCATGAACGGACAAAAGCATTTTTGAGCAAAGTATTGTAAAAAGCATGCCCTTAGGGGTGTGCTTTTTTTCATGATATTGAAGGCGAAAAGCGCATATTGGCTGTTATGGGGCGTATTTTCGGGATAACAGAGCGTATTCTAGAAAATAAAGAAAACCCGCTCTGGAGTGAAAATCCAGAGCGGGTTCAATACTTATTCTTCGTCGAAGACATGAACTTTTGTCATTTTCGCGCCGTTCTTCATTGCTTTTGCTGTTTCAAGACCAGAAGTTACTTGACCGAAAACAGTGTGAACGCCGTCCAAATGCGGTTGTGGTGCATGAACGATAAAGAATTGGCTTGAACCAGTGTCTTTACCTGCATGTGCCATTGAAAGGCTGCCTGCTTGGTGCTTATGCGGGTTTCCTTCAGTTTCACATTTGATGTTTTTGCCGCTGCCGCCTGCGCCAGTTCCAGTAGGGTCTCCGCCTTGGGAAACAAAACCAGGAATTACACGGTGGAAAGTTACGTCGTTGTAGAAACCAGAGTTTGCAAGTTCCTCAAAGTTTTTTACTGTGTTTGGTGCTTCGTTCGGGAAAAGTTCGAATTCGATTACTTCGCCATTTTCCATGTGGATATGTCCTTTTTTCGTCATTTACAACA
>JBFIXY010000151.1:0-4666 GCA_041605655.1 Planococcus sp. (in: firmicutes)
GATTTTGACGCCTTGTTCTTGCCGGGTGGCTTTTCACCGGATAAATTGCGTGCGGATGAGCGCTTTGTGAAATTTACCAAAGCGTTTATGGATGCGGAAAAACCGGTCTTTGCTATTTGCCACGGACCGCAATTGCTGATTTCTGCGCGTGCGTTAGAGGGGCGCGACGCAACCGGCTATAAATCGATCCAGACCGATATGGACTATGCTGGGGCAAAAGTCGTCGATCAGGAAGTTGTGGTTTGCCAAAGCCAATTGGTGACAAGCCGCCAACCGGATGACTTGCCAGCATTCAACCGTGAATCGTTAAAGCTGCTTGAAAAATTGGGGAAATAAATGACGATGAAGCTCCGCTGCGGCGGGGCTTTTTTTGTTGGTGTACAAAAAATTGGGTGTTGCAAACAAAAGTACGTATGCCGCAAACAAAGGGTGTGTTGCCGCAAACAAACTCGGGTTTCCCGCAAACAAAAGTTGATATCCCGCAAACAAACTCCGGTTTTCCACAAACAACTCCATTTTCAACCCTTGAACTTATAAGTGAACACTTATATAATGTGGAAGGCACTCATAAAAGAAGGTGAAAAAATGGAATATCTTGAAATGGAATCGTATTTGAAAGCAATCGGTGACCATAACCGCATGCTTATATTAAAATATTTGACGGCGGAGTCACTGTGCATCTGCGAATTCACGGAATTGATGGATATGACGCAGCCGGCAATCAGCCAACATATGCGCAAATTGAAGCAGGCGGAACTCGTCACTGAAGAAAAGCGTGGACGTTGGACGATTTGGTCGCTGAATATCCGCCATTCGCTGTATCCGATGCTCATTCATTTGTTGAGCTTGCTTCCTGAGCCGGAGCGGACAGTGGAAACCTTGATTGCAGAAGGAAAAAAAGTAATATGTGAATAGGGAGTTGTGTTTAGAGTGGAAGTTTGGTCAGCTAGTTTGATTTTTTTAATTACCTTAGTATTTGTTATTTGGCAACCGCGTGGGTTGTCGATTGGATGGTCAGCGATTGCGGGAGCAATTGTAGCGTTAGTAGTTGGAGTCGTTGACTTCGGCGATGTTTGGGAAGTTACCGGCATTGTTTGGAATGCCACGCTGACGTTCGTCGCACTGATTATCATTTCTTTAATTCTCGATGAAATTGGCTTTTTTGAATGGGCAGCACTACATATGGCGCGTTATGCCAAAGGCAGTGGCATTCGGATGTTCTTGTTGGTCATTGCGCTTGGAGCGGTGGTTGCCGCGTTATTCGCGAATGACGGCGCTGCGCTAATTTTGACACCGATTGTTTTGGCGATGGTGCGCGCGTTAAAATTCAAGGATTCGATGATTCTGCCGTTTATCATGGCGTCGGGTTTTATCGCCGACACGGCATCACTTCCGTTTGTGGTCAGCAACTTGGTCAATATCGTTTCTGCTGACTTTTTTGATATCAGCTTTGCTCGATACGCCTTGAATATGTTCTTGCCGAACTTGTTCAGTGTCGGAGCGAGTATGCTTGTGTTGTTTTTGTATTTCCGTAAAGACATCCCAGCCCGTTTTGACGAAGGTGCGTTAAAAGTTCCGTCTGCAGCATTAAAAGACGTGAAAATGTTCCATCTGTCTTGGGTGGTTCTAGGTGTCTTGTTGGTCGGGTATTTCATCAGCGATCCACTGGGAATTCCCGTGTCATTTATTGCAGGAGCGGTCGCCATCATCTTCTTGATGATTTCTCGCCGCAGCGAAGCGGTTGAAACAATGACGGTCTTAAAAGGTGCACCGTGGGCAGTCGTATTCTTCTCAATCGGCATGTATGTTGTCGTTTACGGCTTGCGAAACGCCGGATTGACGTCGGTTCTTGCTTCGGCAATTGAATGGACAGCAAGTCACGGCTTGTTCGCAGCGACGATCGGTATGGGCTTTATTGCCGCGATTTTGTCATCGATCATGAACAATATGCCAACCGTAATGATTGACGCGTTGGCCATTTCTGAAACGGGGGCAACCGGTGTCGTGCGTGATGCGCTAATTTACGCCAATGTTATCGGTTCGGATCTTGGTCCGAAAATTACCCCGATCGGTTCACTTGCTACTTTGCTCTGGCTGCACGTACTGAAAACCAAAGGTGTGGAAATCAGCTGGGGCTATTATTTCAAAGTCGGGATCATCTTGACGGTTCCGATTCTCTTCATCACATTGACGGGTTTATACTTATCGTTATTATTGCTCAATTGAAGCTGGGTAATGCAAAAAAAGAAGCTGAGGCGGAATTCCGCCTCGGCTTCTTTTTAAATGTATTCAATCAAGTGAACGAAACTTCAATCAACTTAAAAATTTAGCCATGTAAATCTCGTTATAAGGCTTGTCATCAATCATCAATGATTTCTCGCGCACGCCTTCTTCTTTGTAACCGGCTTTCTCGTATAATTTTCGAGCGGCATCGTTTTCTTCGACAACGGTCAGTTCCAATCGGCTAATGCCTTTTGCTTTTGCCCAGTCCTCTGCTTTTTCGAGCAATGAAGTAGCAAGGCCTTTGTTTTGAGCGCTTTTTTGAATGCCGAGCACTACGTTTGCGCGATGAGCTGCACGTGCAGCTGTATTGCCGATGACCATCAAATAACCAACATGTTCACCGTTTAAAATGGCGATGAAAATAGTGGAATGTCCTTGTTGTTTCCATTCGATGATTTGCTTGCGCATACTTTGAGTGGATTGGACGCGTTCATCTTTTCCGTATAGCATATACGCGGATTCGCCTTCAACCAATTTTTGAAGAGCGATCAATGAGCGGGCATCGCCGTGCTCTGCTTGGCGAATCAATAGGATATCTTCCGTACCGGTCTTAGAGCCGCTTCCCTCGTCAGGATTGATTTTTTCGAAAACGACAAACCGATTTGTCATCACGTCACTGACATAATAACCTGCATCCATCCAGGCGTGGAAATGTTTGGCTGGCGGCTTGGTCTTTTTCCACCAGCTTTTATTCAAATAAGCGGCATTGGGAAGTTGTTGTCCCATAATCTGTTCGATTTCGTTAAAGGACAAGGTGATTTTTTGAGATGAAGCAGAAGAGAAGTAATCAGAAAGAGGGATGTATTTTTTTTCCAAAATTATAGTCAATTTAAACACTCCTTTCTTGAATTAATAAATTTTGTTGTGATGATTATATCATTTGTCCTATTAAAATGTATATAATTATTTCCTTTTTCTTAAAATTTTTTTCAAAACGTAAAAACAGGTGTTTTAATTTACCTTATTATTTAGATAATTAGGTATATGGATATAAAATTAATAATTTTTTACAATGAAATTTAGCTTACAGATTCTAGAGGAATCAACAAGAATTGAGTTTTGAAATAAAGTACACAATTTAGAAAGTTATTGTAGAATTAGCAAGTTACAAATATTAAAAAATCACGGTTTCTGTTATTTTTTGATTGTATTTTGGCAAAGCTGGCAATTGTGTTAAAATTATTTCGGAAACCAACACCATTCAGGAGGCTAAAAAATGTCAAACGTTCTTGTTTTAGGACATAAAAATCCGGACACCGATTCAATTTGTTCGGCCATTTCATATGCATATTTAAAAAAACAGCTGGGCATGCCGGCAGAACCGATCCGTCTAGGTGAGGCCAATAACGAAACAATCTATGCACTGGAGAAATTCAGTTTTGACCAACCGCGTCTTGTTGAACAAGTTGCTGCGGAGGCTACACAAGTTATCTTGGTAGACCATAATGAGCGTCAGCAGAGTGCAAACGATATTGAAGACGTCCAAATTCTTGAGGTGGTGGACCACCATCGCATCGCTAACTTTGAAACGTCAGACCCTGTATACTTCCGTGCTGAACCCGTTGGCTGCACAGCGACGATCATTTTGAAAATGTTCAAGGAAAATGGCGTCGAAGTGCCAGCAGACATCGCCGGGCTTATGCTATCAGCGATTATTTCAGATTCGCTGCTATTCAAATCTCCGACTTGTACCGAGCAGGATTTACAAGCTGCAAAAGAACTTGCTGAAATCGCAAACGTAGATGCAGCGGAGTACGGTCTCGCTATGTTGAAAGCCGGTGCGGATTTGAGCAACAAAACACTTGAAGACTTGATGTCACTTGATTCGAAAGAATTTGAAGCTGGCGACCATCATTTTGAAATCGCTCAAGTCAATGCGATTGATGTCAATGAAGTCATTGGTCGTCAAGCAGAGCTAGAAGTGCTGATGAATGAAACAATTGGTCGTAAAAAATTGGATTTATTTGCATTTGTGGTTACGGATATTTTGAACAATGATTCAGTTGCAATCGTATTAGGGAATAAAGCTGGCATCATTGAAAAGGCATTCCAAACAACTGTAGTTGATAATCGCGTGTTATTGCCTGGCGTTGTGTCGCGCAAAAAGCAGATTGTGCCAGTTATTACGGAAGCATTAAGCTGATCCCTCTGGGGTCAGTTTTTTTGTAGCTAACTACAACGTGCAGCGGCAATAGGTAATAGGACGGCGCAAACTTTTGAAAGTTGCGCTTTGTAAAATTTACCTGTCGGGGCTAACATGGGCATCTGCACTTTTCGTGTGCTAGGCAAAAATATTGAGTGGGGTATTGTTCGTTGTTATAGTAATGCGTGAGGTGAAATTATGAAGATTGAAATTTGGTCAGATTATGTATGTCCGTTTTGC
>JBFIXY010000152.1:0-4665 GCA_041605655.1 Planococcus sp. (in: firmicutes)
ACTTTCTTTTCAATGAAGAGGTGCTGGTCCGCCATCGCCGCAACTTGCGGCAAATGTGAAATACACAATACTTGAGAATGGACCGATATCGCCGCTATTTTCTCTGCAATCGCTTGGGCCACTCGCCCGCTGACACCAGTATCCACTTCGTCGAATATGATCGACGTGATGCCTTGATGTTTCGAGAAAATCGTTTTCAATGCCAACATCATCCGTGATAATTCACCGCCGGAAGCGACTTTTGTTAACGGCTTTAAAGGTTCGCCCAAGTTGGTTGAGATGTAAAACGACAACACATCGCCGCCATTGCGGTCAAATCGTCCATTCGGCAGCGAGCTGAAGTTAACTTCGAACGAAGCCTTACCCATATGCAATTCACGCAATTGCTCCATGATCGCTTTCCCGAGTTTGCCGGCAGCTTTTTTTCGCAAAATGGTCAATTCATCCGCTTCGACGCGCAAGTCATCTGTCAATTCTTTCAGTTTTGCTTGGTCAAGCTGATAACGCTGATCACGATTGACAAGCTTGTCCAGTTCATCCACCTGCTCTTCATGGTAGATGAGAATATCTTCCACCGATGCCCCGTATTTCCGTTTCAATGACTGGATCAACGCCAACCGCTGTTCGATCTCATTCAAACGGCTTGGATCAAATTCCATATGATCAATCAACCGCTTAATCTCAGAAGCTACATCCTGCAATTGGTAAAATGCGCCCGATGCCAACTCGGAATGGCTGGAAAACTGCTCATCTACTGATGCTGCATGTTCGAGTTCCGACATAGCAGAACCGACCCAATCAAGCCCTTTCGACTCTCCTTGAATCGCTTCGTGTGCCGCTGATACCGACTCATAAATCTTCGTGAAATTTTGAAGTTTTTTGCGCTCTTGCAACAACTCTTCTTCTTCACCTGCTATTAACTCAGCCGCTTCGATTTCCCGCAATTGGAACGTCAGCAAATCGATGCGCTGAGCTATTTGTTGCTCATTTTCATTGTACGAAGCAAACTCACGTTTTAACTTCATGTATTTTTCATACGTATGCGAATAACTTTCTTTCGCTTTCGCTAACGAATTGCCAGCGAACTGATCCAATAAGTGAAGATGCTGTTTTTCATCCATCAACTCTTGGGTTTCATGCTGACCGTGGATATCGATCAACGCACCGCCAATTTCGCGCAAGATTGAAATCGTCACCAATTTCCCATTGACGCGGCAAACGTTTTTGCCTTTGTCGTTCAGTTCACGGCGCAGCAAAATTTCGCCATCGGTCGGTTCAATCCCAAAATCCGCTAATTTCGCAAAAACCGGATGCTTGGCATCTTCAATAGAGAAAAGGCCTTCGATCTCGGCTTTTTTTGCGCCATGGCGAATAAACTCCTGGCTTCCTCGCCCACCTGCAAGCAAATGGACAGCATCTATAATAATCGACTTGCCGGCCCCTGTTTCACCGGTCAATACGGTCAATCCTTCTGTAAAACTCACTGTTAACGCTTCGATGATTGCAAAATTGCGTATGTCCAATTCACGCAGCATATGTCCACCTCTTTTACAGCATTTCGATCAAACGTTGTCTCAATACTTCACGCTGGTCTGTGTCACGGCAGATGATGAGACAAGTGTCGTCTCCACAAATCGTGCCAAGAATTTCTTCCCAGTCCAAATGATCGATCAATGATCCGATTGCATGGGCATTGCCCGGCAATGTTTTCATGATCAAGAAATGACTGGCGCCGTCAATGCTGACGAATGCATCTGTTAATGCACGGTGCAATTTTTGCATCGGATTGAAGCGTTGGTCCGCTGGCAAGCTGTATTTGTATCGGCCATCCTGCAACGGCACTTTCACTAAATGCAATTCTTTAATATCGCGTGAAACGGTTGCTTGCGTTACTTCATAACCGGCTGACTTCAACAAGTCCACCAGTTCATCCTGTGTTTCAATTTCACGGTTTGAAATGAGATCACGGATTTTTATATGTCTTTGCCCTTTGTTCAATTAAAGTCCTCCTAAGGATGAATAATTATTCCAGATACCTTATATCGTACCTTTATTCCCCCTTAAAAACAAGTAGACAAGAAAACAAGTGCAAACAGCCTTGTTGCAGCTGTTTTTAAAGTGAAACGGTTGGTTCTACCAGGGAATGCCAGCTTCAAATTAATGTAAAAAATCGCTTATATACCGCTAATGGAGGATCATTGAGTTACCTAAGATTTTCGTAATAGTTTCGCGCTGCGGACCCTTAGGGGAAGGCTTCTACAAGAAGCCTGGAAATTCACCTGTCTTCTTGTTCCGCCCCCCCATTTAAGCTCCTCCGCTTTGATATACTTCGATATGGAGCAATACATAGTAGAAATCTTTCTAACCCTGATTCACTAAATATTTCACGAAATATCAAGTTCAATGTATATAGATATTCATTCACAAAACTATTTGCAGGGAATATAAAAGGCTGTCGAAAGAATCTCGACAGCCTTTTTTTGGCATGTGTTTAAAATGTTTCATGAGCCAATTTTACAAGGTCGGCTATCGCTTGATCGGACATCGGCGCTATTTCACTTGCTTCAGCTGCCGATTGCAGATGGAACAAAAATTCAATATTGCCTTCGCCGCCTGTAATCGGGGAGAACGACATATTTTTTACGTGGAAACCTGCTTGAATCGCGAAGTTTCCGACTTTCGCCAATACGTCGCGATGGGTTTTCGGTTCTCGCACGATCCCTTTCTTCCCGACAGCCTCACGCCCCGCCTCAAATTGCGGTTTGACTAAAGCAATCACATCGCCGCCTGGCACGATGATCTGTTTCAAGACTGGCAAGATGATGCGCAGCGAAATGAAGCTAACGTCGATCGTCGCGAATTCCGGCAAACCTTCTGTGAAATCTTCCGGCTTCGAATGACGGAAATTTGTTTTTTCCATAACCGTTACCCGTTCATCTTGCCTGATTTTCCAGGCGAGCTGATTCGAGCCAACGTCTAGGGCATAACAATGTTTCGCACCGTTTTGAAGAGCGCAATCCGTAAATCCACCTGTTGAAGAACCGATGTCGAGCATCAGTTTGCCTTCCACCGATAAATCGAATTCAGCAAGCGCTTTTTCAAGCTTCAAGCCCCCACGGCTGACATACTTCAAGTCATTGCCTTTCATGCGCAACGGGGCATCTTCCGCAATTTTCTCACCCGGTTTGGTCATACGTTCTTCGTTGGAATAAATAATACCGGCCATAATGGCTCTCTTTGCTTTTTCACGCGTTTCACAGATGCCCCGCTCTACAAGCAAGACATCTACACGCTCTTTTTTCGGTTTGTTCATAGGGCTTTCGATTCCGCCTTTTGCATTGCCGTCAATTTTTTCGTAATGCGCACCACTTCGTCGCTGTTCAAATGGATTTCATCCATCAATTCAGCTACATCGCCGTGCTCGATAAATTGATCCGGGATGCCTAAGCGGTGAATGACCGCTCCGTAATATTCGTTGATTTCCGCGAATTCCAATACGCCGCTGCCGAAGCCGCCTTGAAGCACCGCTTCTTCTAGCGTGATAATCGGAACTTTGCGTCCGAAAATCGAATGCAGCATGGATTCGTCCATCGGTTTGATGAATCGCGCATTGACGACTTCCAAGTGAATGCCTTGAGCACGCAGTTGCTCTGCTGCATCGAGCGCCATTGGAATCGTTGTGCCGAATGTCAGAATAACCGCATCTGCGCCTTTTTCCAACACTTCCCACGAACCGATCGGCAAGCTTTTCAGCTCGCTGTCCATGGCAACGCCTAGTCCATTACCGCGCGGATAACGCAAAGCGATCGGTCCACCATTATAATCGATTGCCGTTTTCACCATATGCTGTCCTTCGTTTTCATCTTTCGGCATCATGACGACCATATTCGGCAAGTTGCGCAAGAACGCGACATCAAATACACCTTGGTGTGTTTCGCCGTCTGCTCCGACAAGACCTGCACGGTCAATACCGATAAAGACATTCAAGTTTTGGCGGCATACATCATGAATTACTTGATCGTACGCCCGTTGCAAGAAGGTCGAATAAATTGCTAGGAATGGTTTCATGTCCTGTGTCGCTAAACCGGCAGCCATGGTCATGGCGTGTTGTTCCGCGATCCCTACATCATAGAAGCGTTCCGGGAATTCAGAAGCGAAACCGACCAATTTCGAGCCGACCGGCATCGCAGGAGTTAACGCGACAATGCGTTCATCTTCACGAGCCAGTTTGCGCACAGTTTCTGCGATCAATCCGCTCCACGATGGCGCAGTAGACGACGATTTCACTAAATCGCCCGTCTCCATTTTATAAGGACCCGTGCCGTGCCATGTACCGACTGTATCGGTTTCTGCAGGTAAGAAGCCCTTGCCTTTTTTCGTTATGACATGCAGAAGAACCGGTCCTTTGGTTTTCTTCGCATATTTTAAGTTCTCTTCCAATTCTTCAAGGTCATGCCCATCAATCGGCCCAAGATACGTAAACCCGAGCTCCTCGAAAAACATGCCCGAAACAAGCAAGTATTTCAAGCTGTCTTTGACGCGTTCAGCTGTAGCAGCCAATTTCCCGCCAACAGCCGGAATTTTCTTCATCAAATATTCCAGATCGTCTTTTACTTTATTGTATTTGCCGGCTGTGCGCATTCTACCAAGCATGCTGTGCATTGC
>JBFIXY010000153.1:0-4657 GCA_041605655.1 Planococcus sp. (in: firmicutes)
AACCCGTGATGCTGCAAATTGCGGTCGACATATAACGTGCTGAGCTTTTTCGCATCAAAGCCAGTTAAGAACATGTCGACAACAATCAGCAAATCGATTTGCGCACTTTTCACTTTTTTCGATACATCAGCAAAATAAGACGCCGAATTTTCCGTGTTGTGGTTCGTACCAAATTCCGCATTAAAGTCTTTCATCACCCGCTCAAGCGAATGACGTGAATGCTCTTGGTTTTCTGTTGAGTCTTCATTCGTACCGTAACTGAAGATTGTTGTCACTTTCAATCCCGTATCGAGCTTTTTAAACGCGTCGTAATATTTGACGGCTGCCTGAATGCTTTCTGCCGTCAGTAAGCCCGTGTAAGTTTTGTTATGAGTTTTCTTGTGATGAATGCTTGCGATATGTTCCGCGACCATCGCGATACGCGCATCCGCCATCCACAATTCCTGCTGGTCGATCCCCGGCACTTTTGTAAAGTCATCGATGCCTTCTTTTTCTTTGATCGTGCTGATGTATTCAACGGAAAAACCGAGAACGTTGCCGTCATGAATGGCGTCTTTGATTAAATAGGTATGCAGGCAATCTTGGAAAAGATCAGAAGTCGTGCGGCCGTCTTGGCTACGGTTCTCTACAAAGCGCGGTGTGCCGGTGAAGCCGATATACTGCGCCTTTTTAAAATGACGTTTAATGAGCAAATTCATCTCGCCGAATTGCGAACGGTGGCATTCATCGATGACGAAGACGACTTTCTCATTTGCGTACATTGCCATAACGTCTTGATAGCGCTCCGTCTTAACAGCATGCGCCATTTTCTGGATCGTCGTGATGATGCGCTTGCGCTGCGGGTCTTTCAATTGTTTGACCAAGACACCTGTTTTGGTCGTGCGGTCAACCGAGTCTTTCTCGAATTTATTGAACTCTTCCATCGTTTGGGAATCGAGGTCTTTACGGTCGACAAGGAAAATAACTTTCTTGATGTCTTCTTCCTGCGCTAATAGTTCACTCGCCTTGAACGACGTCAGCGTCTTGCCGCTTCCTGTAGTGTGCCAAACGTAGCCGTTTCCTTCTTTTTCGATTGCTTGCTTGAGAATCCGTTCCACCGCATAAATTTGGTAAGGGCGCATAACCATCAAATGCTTGTCGGTATCGTTGATGATCATGTATTTCGTAATGACGTTTTGCAGCATGCGCGGCTGCAAGAAAGAATCCGTAAACTCGTCCAATTTGGTGATGCGCTTGTTGTCGGCATCCGACCAAAAGAACATCAAGCTCTTCAGCGGTTCTTTGTCAGAGTTCGCGAAGTATTTCGTATCCACGCCGTTCGACACGACGAAAACTTGTAGAAAGTTAAACAAGCCACCGTAGGAATCTTTCCGGTAGCGCATAATCTGATTAAAGCCCTCGACAAAATGGAGGCCCCGCTTTTTCAATTCAATTTGCACGAGCGGCAGCCCGTTAACGAGCAACGTCACGTCGTAGCGGTTCGTATAGCGCCCGACGACTGTTGTTTGGTGGGTCACTTGCAAATGATTGTTCGTGTAGTTTTGCGTATCCATCAATTGAAGGTACAGTGTACTGTTGTCATCGCGCGCAATGATTTGCTTGTCGCGCAAAATTTTCGCGGATTCGTAGACGCTCTTGCCTTCAATTTTCAATAGCAAACGCTCAAACTCTTTATCTGACAGCTCAGCACCCTCGAGGTTTTCGCTATTCAAGCGGTTGAGCTGCTGCCGGAAGTTTGCTTGCAGCTCTTCGATCGACGGAATCGAAACTTGCTCGTATCCCATCTGGGCGAGCTGTCCCATCATCTCTTTTTCAAGCTGCGCTTCGGACTGTGTGCGGGATTGGTAAACCATGTAACTACCCCTTTCATGTACGTGTAGTAATTTACATAATTTTACCACATATTAGGGTGGATTAAGCTAGTGGATGATAATTTGCTGGGGGTTAATTGCAAAGAAAAGACGGACCCTTTTGGATCCGCCTTCTGCAACTCAGATTCTTATCAATTTACTGTCCAATATGCCTCTTTTATTTCTGAAGTTGCTGCAACACTTGGTTTTGGAAAGAAGTTGTATCGAAAGGAATAATCACATTTTCAGCAAGCTCCGATTTCTCCAGCAATAGATTATGCATGATCTCTTCTACGGTGCCGTTCGGGAAATTGGTTGGGTCTTGTGTGATGAATTGATACACGTATACGTCTTTCGTTTGGCCGATTCGGTAGGCTCGGTCCGTCGCTTGATTCTCGACCGCTGGATTCCACCATCTTGTAAAGTGCACCACATGATTCGCGCTAGTGATGGTCAACCCGACTCCTGCCGCTTTCGGAGACAAAACCATCACACCAAAACCTGCTGTCTGGTTAAATAACTCAACCAATTCTGCTCGGTTCTTTGTTGTACCATCGATGATGGGCACATGAAGTCCATATTCTTTTATGATTTCCGCTCTTAAAATGGATTGAACTTTTCTGAACTCTGTAAAAATCAGCACTTTTTCATTGTTCTTTTTGACCGACTTCAGTAACTTCATTAGTTCCACTAGTTTCGGAGAGTCTTCCAATACGGGCTCTTCGTATGACATGACTGCTGGATGTGCGTAGATTTGCCTTAGATTCATAATCGCATTCAAGATCATGCCCTGTTTTGAGCGTAATGAAGATACAATCGCTTCTGAAAGTGCTCTTTGCTTTCTCGATGCCACTAAGTATGTCGGTTCCAAAAGATGTTTGTTCGGCAACTTGCCTGCTAATACTTCTTTTTTTGTGCGCCTTAAATAGAAAGGCCTTAACGTTTCCATTAATAACTTATCATTGCTGGTTTTTATGAATTGGCTTCTGAAATCTGCAAGAGACGCCATGGCACCAGGTTCGACAAAATCCATGATCGACCACAGTTCTTCGAGGCTGTTTTCAACAGGTGTACCTGTCATCGCTAGTCGGAAATCCGCCTGCATCGCTCGTATGGCTCTTGACCTTGAAGTGCCATGCGACTTAACATTTTGTGCTTCATCTGCAATGATGTTTTTGTATTTCACTTGCCCAAAAATCAGTTGGTCTAGCTTCAATGTATCGTAACTGATAAATGTTATAGGTCGGCTTTTAAGATACTCTACGTCTTTTATCCGATGGCTACCTAAATGAATGTAGATTTGATTAGCAAGTGATGGAGCAAATTTATTAATTTCGTTTTTCCAGTTTTCAATTAGTGCAATTGGTAAGATGATGAGTGTTGGTGCAAGCTTTCCTTGCGATTCTTGATGAAGAAGAAATGCAATGACCTGCAATGTTTTCCCAAGCCCCATATCATCTGCCAACAACCCGCCCGTATTGCTTTTTTCCAGGCTCGCTATCCAGCTATATCCTTCTTTTTGATAATCGTAAAGGGACGCTTTTAGGTTAGGTGGGATTGGGAAATCTTCATATGCCTTTTGTGCACCTTGTTTTGTATTAAATTCAAGTGTCTGTTCGTTATCGAAAATATCAAGCGCCATTCGTTCGGTATTCCGCTTTTCATCTTCATCGCCGAACCCAAGAGCCTTTTTCAATTTACTATCGGCATAGATGAATTCCTGATCGAGTTGATAAAAACTTTTCTCTGGGCTCTTTGTGATTTCATCTTTTAATGCCTTTTCATCGAATAAGATTTCTTCTCCCGTCTCTGCATCAAACCACTGTAATTTGCCATCCCGTACTACAGGACGCGGTTTTTTTATCACGATAAATCCTTTTACCCTTTCCGAGAAAGCTTCGAGGTCGAAACTAAACTCATGATCCGGAAATAGTGATTTGGGATTTTCGAAAAACTGAGGAATTTCCTCACCACGTAATACATCACGCGTTTGGATCACTGAAATATCTTCACGCAACTCCTTACTGGTGGCAATACGTGTTCTATTGTCTCCACTACGAATTGTCGTATTCTGCATATTTTTGTTAAGGTGCTCTGTAATTTCTGGAGTCTCCCCGACTATCTTTAACTTCATGGCATCTTGACTCAGCATCTCAGGTTCAATTGAAAGTTGTTCAATATACTCATAACTTTCTCTTTGAAGAAAGTCGTCCATTTCGACATGATTCATTTGAGCAATTTTTTGTGCTTTAGCAATTTTCTCGTACCCCGTTGTCAGAGTAGTATCCTCAATCGTTTCGCGTAATTGCCACACTTCTTTAGGCAAATAATAAGATTCGTTTAATGTTCTGTAGAAGGGATACTCTAGTTTCCCTTCATATTGAACAAGTTCACCTTTACCATTGTACAAATCCAATGAAAATGCTGGATTCTGTCCCGAGTCTCCTACCATTCTTAACTTGGCTTTCACGTCTATAACAGCTGTAGGTAAGCCCATCCTAGATAGAATGGGCTTGAAATCATCGGTTTCGATTAAATTGTAAAATTGCTCAATCGGTAAAGTCGATTTTTCCATGAAGTCAGTCTCATTCAACTCTTCATAGGCTGCATATTGATCGAACCCTTCGTGCTTATAATATTTGCGGAAATCAGCATCTGTTAAAGGTACTTCCAGCGGTGTAAGCTGAGACTTAAGCTTTTCAAAAAACTTAAACTCAATCTTTTCATATTCCACTTTGTACTCACATACTATCGAAGGTTTTCTGTTTGCGAATAATTTCATTTTCATTCACTTCCCAACCGAGTCT
>JBFIXY010000154.1:0-4653 GCA_041605655.1 Planococcus sp. (in: firmicutes)
ACGCCGGCAGGTTCTGCCTCAGTTCCGAGAATCCGTTCTGAATTGTCGAGCGCCACATCTAAGTATGTGAACGTTTGAAGTGCCAAGCCGTGATACACATCCCCGAGTTCCAAACCTTGTTTGGATGATTTATAATCCACAATGCGGATATACGGCTTGTCGTGGATTTCAGTCGAATCGATGCGGTCGATCCGACCGCGAATATTCATGAGTCTACCCTTGTGCAAGGGCACTTCCAATGCCGGAATCGATTCTTTCAATCCAAAACTGACATCTATAGCGACTGGTCTAAATCCAGTCACCTTCGCATGTTTACCGAGCATGAAAGCCGTCTGACGAATAATGGCTTCTAATTTATGCTGGATATAGCGGTAACGATGTGAGCTCATCAAGATATGATTGACAAAATAAGGCGATAATTGGTCAATGGCTGCCTTCGCCAGATCATGACATTGCTTCTGGCTTAGCGAAGACCACGACACACCCAGCCGTGCGACTTCATCGGAAATCCATTTGATAGCAGCATGGAAAAGGTCTCCCATTGCTGGAGCGGCCAATTTGTATTGGCGCCGTTCTTCAAGTCGAAGACCGTAAGAAGCATATTGTGCAAACGGGCAGCCGAAATACGTTTCTACACGCGATACGCTCGACGCAATGGTTTTGCCGTATAGCGGCTCAGCAATTTCTTCTCGCAATGTGTCGGCTGTATTCGGTTTGATCGGATCCAAAATTCGGGATATGACAGAAGACCACAACGGATCTTCCCTGTAATAAGCTAGCACCGCCCGCCATTCAGCAGTTAAATCTCCCCCGCGCAGCTGGGACGTCAAATATGCCAAAGTCGCGCGAGGATGTGAAATGTAATCGAGCGGCTCCGCATCCTTCAATTCCGCAGGATCGATTGCAGCTGGTATTAGTGTGATGCCGAACATATCTTGGAGCTTTTGAATATACATCGAAGGCAACAATGCCTTCCCTTCTTCATCCGCAATCGGATAAGAGACGGTTAACGTGCCGGATGCTGATGTGAAAGTTCGATACGCCATATACGTTTCATCCATCAGTCTGCTTTTCGAAGTCGGTGCCAGTTCGATGCCAATTTGAGCGAACCATTCCCTATCCGTATCTGTCAGCAACCCTTCTTGCTCAACACGCTTTGGCAAGATGCCATCATTGGCTCCGATGACATAGACGGATTTGATGTCCATCAAACGAGCCAAATCCAGTTTTGCTATGGTAACTTGATCAAGTGAAGGCGGTATTCGTGAAAACTCCAACGTTTCGAAGCCTTCATCCAAAATCTTAGCAGCTGCAGACAATCCGATTTCTTGGTCGCCAAACATCAAAACAAATTGATCTAATACAGCTATCCACTGTGACCACGCTTGTTCGTGCTCGGAAGCGGATAACAACCGGTGCTCTAATTCTTCCCGATCTTTCAGCGTTTGCAATTTGCTGTAAACATCTTGCTCTTCGATAAACAGATAAAGCGCTTCCGCAATATCTCGTCCTGTCCGGCAATCATCAAAGTTCTCTTTAAGGCGCGAAAGTGGATTGCGAATGATATCCCGGACTGCCTGAAGTTCGACTTGTGCAGCCAACTCTTCATCGGTCTGAACACCTGTATGCATTTCAAGCCCACGGTATTTTTTATAGAACCAGCGTTTATCATCAAACCAGCGCTCACCAAAAATTCCGTTTGCGATTACAAAGTTCTCTAGTAGATCGCTTCGTTCACGCCATTTCGATACACTTGCTTCAGGAAAAAACAAATCGGTCTTCACTGCCCGAAACACCGGTTCATATGAATAATTCGACAAGACCGCCTCAAGCACAGACCGGCTGAATTCTATCAGAGGGTGATGAAGCATCGTTTTCTTTTGGCTAATGAAATAAGGGATGTCGTATTGCGGAAAAATCGTATTGAGCAATTCATCATAAACTTCTGGCTGTCGATAAAGAACGGCGATTTCGTTATAGCGCATGCCCTTTTGTGTTTGCTGCCTGATAGCTCTTGCCATGGCATGGACCTCGGCCCGTCTATTGGACGCTTCTACGACACGAATATGACCTTGCGATTCTGCAACCGGTTGTGGATAAACATCGAAATACTGTTCCAGATGGGCAAGTTCCGCATTCGCAAAGCGTCGCTGTGTGTTCATATGAACAGATGGGTCAACTTCTACTGCTTCTTTGCGGGCATATTCTATAAGCCGCTGTCCGGTAGTAGCAGACTGGTGGAAGAGCGCCTGTTCATCATGACCGTCCGATGCATCATCCATCGGCAAGGCGATCGTCACGTTTTTTGCGTATTTCATTAACTCCACGATGATTTCGTATTCACGCGCCGTAAATGATGCAAATCCATCAATATAAACCGTCGAACTTTTGATGAGTTCTGAATGACGGATTTTTTCTGCCAATAACGCCAAATGGCCTTCGGAATCCACAAACACTTTCCCAAGGCGATTTTCTATTTCTGCTAAAATGAGTTCCAAATCAGCTGCTTTGTCGAGAAGTGTGCGAGGTGCGCCTGCAGTTTCCAGCGACGTGCGAATAGTGGATAGTTCTCCACAATCTACGCAATACCGTGCAAACTCTTTCACCAATTGCTCTATTTGATCAGTGAATCCTCTTTTACCTGCCGCTCTGCGGAAAAGCTGGAACTCGGCTTTATGTTCTTCAAGCAAGCTGCGGATCAACATACGGTAGCCAAATGCATCCACTTCCTTACGACTGATGCCGCCTACTTCTTGAAGCACGCGCCAAGCCAGCCGCTTGAACGTCACGGCTTGTGCACGGATCATACCATTCATGCCGTATGCCGAAGAAAGGCGATACTCTGTAGAAAACGACATTTGATCAGGCACGACGAAAAATATCGGATTCCCATCTCTGCTGCGCTTTAACTCATTAGCGATTTCTTCTTGTATAAACCGGGTTTTACCGGAACCTGCACGTCCGTGGACAATTCGCAATGACACATGATCACCCCTTCAACAAAAGAACATTTGTTCTAATTATATAAGAAAAACAGGCAAGGCGCTAGTTTTCGCTGCTGCCTCAACCCTGTTTTTTATTGTCTTCTCTCGCTTGTCTAAAATCTTCTTCCACTCTTTTGTGCATACGTTTTTCAAAAACTTTGCCCACCACATAAAGCACCACGATGACGCCTATGACAATGGCCGTTCGCAACGGCTGCGTGAACAATGCCCGGATGTCGTAGCCGACGAACGATATGATAAAGACCATGACAAATTTTCCGGCCATCACTGTCAATAAATAATAATGACGATTGATGTTCGACAGACCGACCACAAAATTGACCAGAGCCGATGGCGTAAACGGAAAGCATAGAAGCAAAAACAATGGACCAAAACCGTTGCGTTCGACCCAGTGAATCAACTTTTCGACTTTTTCATGGCGCGTCATGAAATTCATAAAACGCGCTCGCCCGTACTTTCGAATAATCAGAAAGACGGTATAAGCACCTACTACGGATCCGAGCCAAGACAACAGAAATCCGAACCACAAGCCGTAGGCCGTCGCATTGGCGAAGACAAATATGAATAGCGGCAAAAAAGGTAAAAAAGCTTCTAGAAACGGCAGCAAAAATCCAATCAGCGGTCCAAAAGCCCGGTACGATTGTGTTAACTCTATAATGTTTTCCAATGTGAAAAAGTCTGCCATGTCGTCCATCCTCTGCCTATGTCATGTCACAATATATAGACGCACCAACGTTCAATGCTCCGTTGCCAAAATAAAAAATCCTACTTAACTAACCATCAATTGTTTTTAGAGTATACTTCAATAGTCGAATAATCTTATGATAGACTATATTGAATACTTTACACTCTTTCACCTCATTTGGAAAAGGGAAATACTTTACATAAGGAGCCTCCATCATGAAGGAACGTGGTTTTAATGCTGGTCTGAAAGCTGGCTCAAGTATTGCAATCGGTTATTTTCCAGTCGCTTTGACATTTGGACTGTTGGCAAAAACAACCGGCTTATCGTTGATCGAAGCAACAGCTATGAGCATTTTTGTATTCGCTGGCGCTGCCCAATACATCTCTCTCTCTCTTATAAGCGCTGGCGTTCTGCCAATACTGATTGTGTTGAACACATTTGTTGTGAATATACGCCACTTTTTAATGACAGCGGCGTTGAACGAAAAGATGGAACCGGCGGCTGTTTGGAAAAAAGCGCTTTACGCGTTCGGCATCACAGATGAATCGTTCGCGGTCCTTGCCATACAAGAAGACAGCAAAGTCCGTACGTCTTTTGCAGCTGGTGTCATCGCCATCTCCTATGGTAGCTGGGTTGTATTTACCGCAATCGGTCATTTGATTGGTGCTAACTTGCCGCAATTTTTGCAGGCTGCCATGTCCATCGCTTTATATGCGATGTTTGTTGGTCTTTTGGTCCCATCCATGCGGGGCAACCGAAAAGTGTTTAGTTTAGCTGCTATTGCCGGCATCTTTAACTCCGTCTTTTACTTTACTGGCTGGTTGTCCACTGGTTGGGCAATTTTGTTTTCTACACTCGCTTCAGCAATCATCGTTGAAATCATTTCCACGAAAGGCGTGAATACATAATGGGCGATTGGTTTTGGTGGGTGATTTTCGGCATGGCCATCGTGACTTACATACC
>JBFIXY010000155.1:0-4649 GCA_041605655.1 Planococcus sp. (in: firmicutes)
AGGTTTTGAGAATCAAATAACAAGAGCTCATAGAGAGTTTCGGATCTATTCAGAAGGCATAATAAAAAGCAGCCGGTTAAAATGGCTGCTTTGTCTGTATTGTAATTAACCCGCAATGGCTTCGTTCAATTCAATCAATGTACCGGCGGGATCTCTGAAATGGGCAACTTTGCTGCCTTGACCGCCTTGTGCAGTGGGGGAAGTGATGAATTTCACGGTATGTTTTAATTGTTCATAAGCGGCTTCGGTATTTTCAACATTGAAAATGACCGTCTCCACGTTTTCTGAAGAAGCAGAGGAGTCAGGAGCTGGAATCATGCGGCTGCGTTCAAACAACCGGACATTGCAACGATTGAGCTGAAAGTCAGCAGAAGCAGAATCTTCATCACCTGAAGCTACAACAAAACCAAGGATATCTCGATAAAACGTAAAGCATTCTTTGTAATTATCCACTAAAAGGTGGGTGTAAATCGGTTCCATTCAATTTCCTCCTGCAAATTACATGATTTCCCAATCGCGCTCTTTTGCAACAACCCGTAACCGGGGTTCTGGACAAACAGCGACAGGAAAACCAACAAGTTCAAGCACAGGCAAATCGGAATGGCTGTCGCCATAAGCAAAACTATTAGCCCAATCGATTTCTTCGCCTGCTAGTGCTTGTATGATTTTTTCAGTCTTCAATGGACCTTGGATATGCGAAATTTTGGCGCGGTGGTTTACAATGTTTTGCGTATAAGGAATGTCCGTGCCAATGATTTTGCGGATGGGCAGCATTTCTGTTACGGCATGTAAAAGGGGAGTGAAAGCACCTGACACAAGCATGACGTAATCTTCGTTTTGAACATGACGCTTTAATCGTTCAACAACTTGTGGATTAAAGTCACCGTGCATCTGGTCGGCAATTTCACGAAAATAGGCTTCCAGTTCACTTTGCGTAAAGCTCTCGAGTGACGCTAAATAAGCTTGCACAGAACGTTCCCGCATCGTTTTGAGCGGTACGAGCTTCAATTTCGAACCGACATATGGCAGCAAGATTGCCCGGTAAAACTGGCGATAGCGCTTGCTGTGAATGGGGTGAGTTTTTAAGTGCTTCATCATGAGCCGGAACGTTTCTTTGGAATACAGCGTTCCATCAAAATCGAAAATCGCAACGCGCATGGCATTCACTCCAGTTTCTAATTTTTTTCCTTAGTCCATCATAACGGAAAGGGACGGCTGCCGCTAGGGCAGGTTTATCGAGTTTGTTGTCACGGGTATAGAAAAAGAAATTGCATGGGAGGTTTTAGCATGGGCATCCAGCGCATAACAGTTGGATATGTTGAGCTGACTGAATCCGAATCAGAGCAGCTTTTCAACAAAGTAAAATCAGACAAAGGCATCGACAACTACGACGGACTGCAGAGTCTAATGGAGGATTTTGATTCACGCATCATTGAACCTTCAGTACCAAGTGTTGATGACACCACTGAGAAAAGCGAGAAAGAAACACGGTTTATCGAGGTATTCAACACGCTAGAAGAAGATTCCGTCTATACCCTTACTTCTTCAGATCAAAGTTAATAGGAAGACTGTATAAAGCATTCCAGATTTTTCTGGGATGTCTTTTTTTATTGGCAAATTTCGGATTTACCTTCCCACAAGTGCAAAATACAATCTCTTAGTCTGCAAATACCTTTCCAGAGACATCGAATACTATCTCTTTGCCTCAAAATACTATCCGGAAGCGATAAGCGACGGCACGATATCTTTTATTCGCTTCAATTTTCTTGTAGCAAAGCATTTAAAAAAGTTTTGTTATTTGGAAAATTTCGGATTTACTTTCCGGAAGAGGCAATATACTTTCTTTTAGGAGCGTAATACTATCTCTTAGCCACAAAATACTTTCTCATAGCCAGAAAATGCTTTCCACACAAAAAAGGACGCCCTCGTAAGGACGTCCAAACCCACAATTCACTCATCTTTATTGGCACTGCAGCGCTCGCATTCATAGATGATCGACACTCGCTGCTCTTTGATCTCACAACCGCATTCCCGGCATTCTTTTTTAGGCTTCATTCCGTAAGTTTGCATGTTTTTCATTGTGATCTCCTCCAATAGTTTAGTTTAGTAGTTGGTATCCTGGCAGTGTCAGAAACTCGGCAAAATCACTTTGCAATGTCAGTTGGGTAAATAACTCACGGGCTTCTTCGTAATGGCCGGAGCGGTATTTCGCTTCGCCGACCGCTTTCCGGATTTTTGCATCTTCCTGTTCGGCAATTTCATGGAATAAACTCACATCGATTTTTCGTCCATCATCCAATTTTCCTTGCGGGTGGCGAATCCATTGCCACACTTGAGAGCGGGAAATTTCGGCGGTGGCCGCGTCTTCCATCAAGTTGTGGATGGGAACGGCGCCATTGCCGGACAGCCAAGCTGCGATGTATTGAATGCCTACTGAAATATTGGAACGCAGGCCAGCTTCAGTAATAGTTCCTTTTGGCACCTCGACCAAATCTTGCGCGGTGACATGAACCGGTTCTCGAGGTTTCGCGATTTGATTAGGCGTGGGCATATGAGCGTCAAACTCCGCCATCGCCGCTGCTACCATTCCAGGGTGTGCGACCCAAGTTCCGTCGTGGCCATCTAATGCTTCCCTGCGCTTATCATCGCGTACTTTTTGAAATGCTGCTTCGTTCGCTTCGGGATCTCCTTTGACAGGAATCTGCGCCGCCATTCCGCCAAGCGCGGGAGCACCGCGGCGATGACAAGTCTGGATGCAGAGTTGTGTGTAGGCCCGCATAAAAGGAACCGTCATTGTCACTTGTGAGCGATCAGGGAAGAGGTATTCCGGCCGATTGCGCATACGCTTGATGACACTGAAAATATAATCCCAACGGCCGCAATTCAATCCTGCCGAATGGTCGCGCAATTCATACAGAATTTCATCCATTTCGAAGGCTGCTAATATCGTCTCGATTAACACTGTAGCTCGGATCGTACCTTGAGGGATACCGAGTTCATCTTGAGCAAAGATGAAAACATCGTTCCATAAACGAGCTTCCAAATGGCTTTCAAGCTTCGGAAGGTAAAAATACGGCCCGCTTCCTCGTACTATCAATTCCTTAGCGTTATGGAAGAAATAAAGGCCGAAATCGACGAGGCTGCCAGATACCGGTTTGCCATCGATCTCAATATTCTTCTCAAGCAAGTGCCATCCACGAGGACGGACCATCAACACAGCCGTTTCGGCGTTAAGTTGATATCTTTTGCCGGTACCAGGAGCTTCAAAGTTGATGGTGCGCCGAACTGCGTCTGCCAAATTGACCTGGCCATCGATGACGTTAAACCAATTGGGTGCGGTCGCGTCTTCAAGGTCGGCCATGAACATCTTGGCGCCGGAATTTAATGCGTTGATCAGCATCTTGCGGTTTGTCGGTCCCGTGATCTCGACTCGCCGATCCTGCATGTCATGGGGCAATGGAGCAATGGTCCAGTCCCCGTCACGAATATGTTTTGTCTCAGGCAGGAAATCAAGCGGCTTGCCAGCATCGATTTCCTGTTGTCGAGTTTGGCGATATTCCAGCAAATTTTCCCGGCGCGGGTTAAATTTCACGTGCAGTTTTTCAATAAATGCCAAAGCTTCAGGCGTCAAAATCTGTTCCATTTGTGGAACGGCTTCACCTGTGATCGAAATGGTCGATTTTGTCAGCAAATGGATCATCCTTTCATTTCACTGTTGTGAATTGGGCTGCTTCAGTAGAACCGCTCATTGCAGTAGTTGAACTTGTGCCACCGGAAATGATTTGCGACACTTCATCAAAATAGCCGGTGCCGACTTCACGCTGATGGCGAGTAGCTGTATAACCTTTCGATTCATTGGCAAACTCAGCTTGCTGCAATTTCGAATAGGCAGCCATGCCATGGTCTTTGTAATCGTAAGCAAGTTCGAACATGCTGTGATTCAAAGCATGGAAGCCAGCTAGTGTAACGAATTGGAATTTATAGCCCATCTTGCCAAGTTCAACTTGGAACTTCGCAATTGTTTCCTTATCGAGTTTCGCTTCCCAGTTGAACGATGGTGAACAATTATAAGCGAGCAATTTGCCAGGGAACTCAGCGTGGATTGCATCTGCAAATGCTTGCGCTTCCTCCAAATTCGGGTGGGATGTTTCACACCAGACCAAGTCTGCGTATGGTGCGTAAGCCAAGCCGCGCGAGATAGCTTGATCAAGACCTGCATTCGTTCGGTAAAAGCCTTCTGGCGTTCGCTCGCCGGTGATAAATTGATGGTCACGCGGGTCGATGTCGCTTGTGATCAAGTCGGCTGCATCTGCATCTGTGCGGGCAATGATCAATGTCGGAACGCCAAGTACATCAGCCGCTAAGCGGGCAGACACCAAGTTTCTCACGGCATTTTGTGTAGGAAGCAAGACCTTGCCGCCCAAATGACCGCATTTCTTTTCTGAAGCAAGTTGATCTTCGAAATGCACTCCGGCAGCACCAGCTTCAATCATCGATTTCATTAATTCAAAGACATTCAACGGTCCGCCGAATCCAGCTTCCGCGTCCGCAACAATCGGCGCAAACCAATCAAAGCCTTCAGTGGATTCAACGCTGTCAATCTGGTCTGCTCGCTGCAAAGCCCGGTTTATTTTTTTCACTACATCGGG
>JBFIXY010000156.1:0-4640 GCA_041605655.1 Planococcus sp. (in: firmicutes)
AAACACGTGAGTCTTGGGGTAAAAGCGGAACATTATCCGATTGTTGGTGAATTTCTGTTGAAAGCCATTAAAGAAGTCTTAGGCGATGCTGCAACAGATGAGATCATCAATGCTTGGGGAGAAGCATACGGGGTTATTGCCACTGCGTTTATCGGTGTTGAAAATGATATGTACGAAAAAGTAGAAAGCCAGGAAAACGGTTGGAAATTTTTCAAAGACTTTATCGTTGTGCGCAAAGTGAAAGAAAGCGACAACATCACTTCATTTTACTTAAAACCAGCAGACGGCTCAAAAGTACCTGCTTACCAGCCAGGCCAATACATTTCACTTCGCTTGGCAATTCCAGGTGAAAAATATTTATTCAACCGGCAGTACAGTTTGTCGCAGGCAACAAGAGAAGACGAATTCCGCATTTCTGTTAAGCGTGAAGCGGATCATGACCCGAGCGGCCGTGTTTCTGTTTTTCTACACGAAGAAGTAAATAGCAGCGACCGTATAGAAGTCAGTGCCCCAGCAGGTGAATTTGTCTTAAATACGGACAAAGAATCGCCCGTGGCATTTATCAGCGGCGGTGTCGGCATCACGCCAATGATGAGCATGTTTGAAACCGTAGCTACATTGACGCCTGCGCGTCCAACCACTTTCTTGCACGCCGCACGCAATGAATCACTTCATGCTTTTGATCAAGATATCCAAAAATATGCTGCGATGATGGACAATGCTCACTATCAAACGCTTTACTCGGATGAGCCCTCTGGCTATATCACACGTGAACTTCTAGCAGAATACATCGATGTGACGGGCGACGTCTATGTTTGCGGTCCCGTGCCCTTTATGGAAGCGATGATCCAGGAACTCCGTACACTTGGCATGAACGAAGACCAAATTCATTTTGAATTTTTTGGTCCCGCTGTAGCGCTGCAGACTGTTTAACGCGTATACGATAACCGGACGAATAAATAAAGCTTGACCCACTGCTGTTATCAGCGGTAGGACAAGCTTTTTTAAGTGTAATTCTTTTACTCAGCAGCCATTCCCTGTTTTAAAAATTCCAGACGATTTCCAAATGGATCGGCTATGAAGAACCGGGTGCTTCCCGGAATACTTGTATCATCTTTTACCGATATGCCGTTTTTCGTCAGATGCGTCTTTAATTCATCAAATCCATCGACGACAAACGCCGGATGCGCTTTTTTGGCCGGTTGAAAAGGTTCCTCTACACCGACATGAAGCTGAAACCCAGGAAATTCAAACCAAGCTCCGCCCCTGCCTTTTAAAGATTCCGGCTTTTCTAATTCGGTCATCCCTAAAATTTCCCCATAAAAATTGCGTGCTTCTTCCTCGCAGCCTTTTGGACCCGTCACTTGCACATGATCTATCTTCTTAATTGCGAACACCATTCCGCTTCCTCCCTTGGTCTATCTGTCCTTTAAAAGCTCTCTTCTATTCTTTCGCTTTTGTGTTTTGCAAATCCTTCCCCCTTCCCGTAGCATATAAAAAAAGGAGTGACGACGAATGGCTTTTCCGCAACAACTAAAATACCCGCTGGCCGCTCAATCGGTTTTAGTCGATCGACATCCACAACACGCGCTAACGACCGATTTCCCACGATTTATCGACGAATTAAAAAAATGGGCGCAAACCGATAATGACGGCGTCGCCATTTCTTATTTCTTCCGCCAATATACATTGTTCATTTCTGCTCAATTTGATCTACTGGCGCACCAAAATGCTTATTTCGCTTGTTCTTGGAAAGAATTGAAATTTGATCGCAGTTTGAATTACGGTTTCCATTTGCTTCAGACGCACGTTTCCTCTGAATTTTATACACCCGTTCAAGCTCATCAGCGATACGAAGCGATGCATTTTGTGCTTGTTGAACAAATCGACTCGCTTATCAAAGAGTTTCGTCGGCATGCCAAAATCTCACCGATCATCTTATGGGAAAATGTGTTGGGCTCGATCATTTGGCTTTATGCTGGAATCGAACGCTCCAATCCCCGAAGAGCGGCAGAAGACATCGAGCGGCTTCTCGATCCGTCGAATTGGCACCCTATCAAGACCTCATATTTACATAAATTACTTGGAGATGCTTCGCTTGCACGCGCCGTTTCCGGTCCGCTCCGTAAAACATGCTGTCTTTACAAGGAATTGCCTGAGTTCGGAGTTTGCACGTTTTGTCCGCAGCCGAACTAAAAAAAGCTCCAGCGCAGAAAGACTGCGCTGGAGCTTTTGGTTTATACTTCGAATACGGCATGAAGAATTTTTCCGGAATCATTGTTCATCAGATTTTTATAGACACAGCTTTTCGGCTTGTCTGAAAGCGATTTGGCGAAGGATTTCGCATGTTCAGCGTCGCCTACGACATGCACTTCTTCCCATTTGCGCTCTTTTTTCAATTTTTCAATCTTGCTGCCCATATCTTTGTAGAAGCGTTCTAAATTCTCTCTTAAGCGATGATCCAGTTCATCAACCGGACTGCCGCCACCGCTGCCGCCAATTACGGGACTATTTCCGCCCGCTGCACCGCCACCGACCGATCCTGCACCTTGCGCGCCTGCACGACCTTGGATTCTGCCGGAACTGCGGACGCCTTTTTGTTCGGTCCAGACTTCAAGACCCGAATCGAACTCATAAAAGAATTCCTCATTGACGATGCCCATCGAGGTATCCAAGACACGAATTCCTTTCAAACTAGGCAAGACCACTCCTGCATATGGGTAAGCTTTATACATATACCTCAATTGATCCAATTGCGGTGTTTCTTCCCAATGGAAATTGTTTTTCACCGGAATTTGAACGTAACGCACCCACCATAAATCTTCATGTGGTGAAGCGAAAATAACAACGCCCTTTAACAAATCCCCTTGATGATCCGTAATTTCCCGTTCTACTTTTTTCTTTAATTCTCTATAAGCATTAAGTTCTTTCTCATTATGTGAAGCGGTTAAGTATTCATCAAGTCTTTTTAAGCCGTTTTTTAAATGGATTTTCCAAGCGCCGTTCTGGGCTTCTGAATCTGTCGGATTGGTATTAAGATAAATACTCAGTACACAGCGATCCTCGCAACGAAACGCCTTCAACTCCTGAATTTCATCGTATAATGTCATATAATCCTCATCCTCCTTAAAATCCGTGCTATTTAACTCCTTACCCTTAGAGTTCTACATTAAACTGTACAACCCTTCTTTTTTTCATTATTCAGATGTTTAAATACTGTTTTACGAGGTAAACATAGAGTGCAATGAAAATTAAAGGAGAGTGTAAAAAATGGAAAATGTAGACAAAAAAGTTGACGACAAGTTAAAGAATTTTGATAATGAAAAGAAAGAGGAAATCTTAGCTAATTTTGAGAATTTCAAAAATTACTTAGGATCTAAAGTCGAAATCGGCGAAAAAATGGGATTAAGTGAAGAACGCTTAGCTCAAATCACTGAAAAAGTAGCAGGCTACTTAGCTAAAAACGAAGAGCCTAAAAACCGCGAAGAGCATTTGCTGCAAGAATTATGGAAAGTCGGCGACAAAGAACAGCAACATATGCTGGCTCATATGATTCTTCGTATGGTTCAAAAAGACTCGTAATCCCAACGACACTTCACTAAGTGTTAAATGAACCCACAAATACCAAGCCGCTTTTTACTCTAAATAGGAGTAAAAAGCGGCTTTTATTTTGAACTTTCATTCCGTCAATTTTTTTCCATCACTGCAAAATAATTTTCTTCATCATCCGCAAAATTAAAAACGCGTCCGGTCGGCATATCTACAATTTCTCCGACAGTGACATTTTTATCGATTAACTCGCGATGTAAGTGCTCTAGATTATCACTGAAAAACATCAACGAAGGTGTATCAAGATTTACTTCCGGAGACATCTTAGCGACGAATTCCTTATTGTGCAAAATAATAGTGGTTTCGGAGCCTTTTTTTGGTGCCATTTCAATCCACCTGAAGCCCTCACCGTTATTTTCTTCTGAAATAATCGCAAAACCCATTTTTTCCGTCCAAAAGTTCACAGCTTTATCTTGATCATCGACATACAACATGATTTGCCCGATTTTAGTGATCATTGACTCGGCAACCCCTTTCGTTTAAACTTTTCCATCCGTATATCAATTCTTGAACTGGAAGAAAAATCCTTCATCACTGAAGAAGAAATTAAAAAAAGTCGAGTATGAAATCTCTTCGATTTCATACTCGACTGACTATACTTGTTCTGATAAATGAGCAGGTTGCTTTTCGAACAATTGGAACATCCAATAATAAATAGCGCCGCTGGCAAATGCCAAAATCGCCAAGATGGAGAACGTCCAGCCGAAGCCGAACCATGCCGTCATTGGAATCGAGATTGGTGCAATCATACGCCCTATCGTGTACCTCATACTAGCTGCCGCGAAGTACTGACCGCGCATATCTTCAGGGGCTAGCTTCGAGATGAAACTTTGCTGCACGCCGACCACCATCAATTCAGCAAACGTGAAGACGGCCATCGCCAACACGAACATCCAAAACCAAGACGTAGTCGGGAAAATCAGCATCGAAACACCATAAAGAATTGCCGACATGAAGAACACCCATTTTTCACGGAAACGCGTCATCCATCTCGTAATGATGACAGTGAACAAGGCAACCAGCAACCCGTT
>JBFIXY010000157.1:0-4609 GCA_041605655.1 Planococcus sp. (in: firmicutes)
ATTTATCGAACGTTTTTCACCGGAACTTCCGGTTTTGTCATACAATGAACTGGAACCGGAAATCGAAATTCAAAGCGTCGGCATTGTCAATATACCAAGTGGGGCGGTTAATTCATTATGAGATTGAAAACATATATCGTTGAAAACGTAGCAGATGCCATTCCGATGATTAAACGGGATCTCGGTCCCGATGCCCTGATTTTAAATACAAAAAAAATCAAAACAGGTGGATTTCTCGGTTTTTTTCAAACCGAAAAATTGGAAGTCATAGCAGCAAAAGAGTCGAAGGCTCCCGAAGCCGTCAAAACTCAAGTGCCACTTAGCCCTCCTGCGCCAGTAATAGTAGAGCAGATTGAGAAAGTGAGCAAAGTGGAAGAACCGGTAAAATCTTCCCAACAAGCAGAGGACCTGATCAACGAATTGAAGAGCATCAAGCAGTTCATGATGCATGTCATCGAAGAGGACCGGATGCCTGCTGCTTTGAAATCATTAAGTACACACTTGACAGGGCAAGAAGTGCAGAAAGAGATTCAATCGGAAATCTTTGCGAAGCTGATGGTGGCTCTTGATCATAATCCTGCTCTATCTGAAGCGGATTTATTGGAATTGGCTCGTGCTGAAATTATCCGCATTATTAATGCCCACCAGCGGGTGAAGGCCATCAAAGATCCGGAAATAGTTTGTTTTATCGGACCAACAGGCGTTGGTAAAACAACAACTATTGCCAAAATCGCAGCGAATTATATGTTGCGTGAAGAAAAAACGGTCGGCCTCATCACTTCAGATACGTTCCGAATTGCCGCAGTTGAGCAATTAAAGACCTATGGCAACATTTTGAATATCCCCGTTAAAGTGGTTGAAACTTCTGCTCGATTAGAGCAAGCAATCGCGGAACTAAAAGATTGCGATCTCATCTTAATGGATACAGCAGGACGCAATTATCAGCAGAAACAATATATCGAAGACTTAGAGCGCCTGTTGCCTAACGAAGCAAAAATCCAAGTCAACTTAGTGCTAAGCTTAACGTCTAAATTCGAGGACATGAGAAAAATCATCGAAAATTTCAAAACGATTAAAATGGAAGGGCTTGTTTTAACAAAGCAAGATGAAACAAGTTCGATAGGTGCAATCTTGAATTTGATCTGCCGTTACTCGCTTCCTGTAAGCTATATCGCAAATGGACAGAATGTGCCAGATGACCTTGTGGTTGCCACGCCTGAAAAAATTGCGGATTTTGTGTTAGGAGCAGACAGCCATGATTGATCAAGCAAAACACCTGAGAGAGAAAATGCTGCAGAAAAAGTCAAAAAAGTCGACTCGGCAAACACGTGTTATTGCAGTAACGAGCGGTAAGGGTGGTGTAGGCAAGTCCAATTTTGCATTGAATTTTGCATTAAGCTTAACTGAACAAAATAAAAAAGTGCTGATACTCGATGTAGATCTCGGATTTGCCAATATAGATGTGTTACTTGGCCGTTCACCGGAAGAATCGATTGCTTCATTAATTGAAAAGGACTTATCGATTTGGGACATTATCGAAGAAGGGCCAAGAGGTCTTCAGTTCATCTCTGGAGGGGCAGGATTTGATGAAATGTTCCACTTGGATGATACTAAGATCGATAAACTTTTTCATGAAATGAGCCAGCTTCAACGCACAGTCGATTACATCATCCTTGATACGGGGGCGGGTTTATCTTATGAAAACATGCGTTTTATCCTAGCCGCTGATGATGTTATTTTAGTGACCACACCTGAACCAACGTCTATTACGGATGCTTATTCAGTGGTAAAAATGGTGCAGGCGAAAGACCCGAATGTTAAAATGTCACTTGTTGTCAATCAATGCACAAGCGAAAATGAAGCGAACCAGACTGCTGAAAACTTCAAACACGTGACAACAAAATTTCTGAACAAGGAAATTGGTCTGCTAGGTTCTATTCCGCAGGATGGAGTTGTTCCCACTGCAGTGAAGAGGCAAGTACCGTTCGTCATGGCATACCCGAATAGCCAAGCGGCCCAAGCGATGAACAAATTAGCATACGGCTACTTAGAGCTCCCAGTACCATATAAGCTGGGACTGAAAGGTTTTTTGTTGAAAATATTGTTCAAGTGACCTGGAAATCCTGATGTATCGGTGGTGAAACTAATAATGGCAACAAAGATATCGAACGATGAAGTGAATTATTGGATAAGTTGGCAACAGCATCGCGACACCGATGCGGGAGACTTTCTTGTGGAAAAATATATGCCGTTAGTTGAATTCGTCGTCCAGCGTTTTATGGTCAGCCTTCCAAAAACGATCAGTCAAGACGATATCCGCAGTCTCGCCTATGAAGGATTGCTCGATGCATTTGATAAATTCGATTGGAGCAAAGAACTCAAATTCGAAACTTATGCCACATGGCGCATTAAAGGTGCGGTTATTGACGGGCTGCGTCAAAGCGACTGGCTGCCGCGCTCGATTCGAGACAAAGTGAAGAAGATTGAAAAAGCCTATATCGAGCTTGAGCAGCAAAACAATGCGGCCGTTACGGATGCAGAAGTCAGTGCCTATCTCGGAATCACGAAAGGCGAACTGAACAAGGCTGTTTCAGATGCTGCACTTTCGTCCCTTGTGTCGATTGATGAAACAGCTTACGGGGACGATGCCATAGATAAATACAGCATTGTCGACCAAGCCATCGATGCCTCTCCTGAAAAAAGCCTTGATGCTCAATCGATGAAAGAATCGCTTGCGCGCGCAATAGATCGCCTGCCAGAAAAGGAAAAATTAGTGGTTTCACTATGTTATTTTGAAGAATTGAAATTGACCGAAATTGCGGAAGTGCTCAGTGTCAGCGTGTCACGTGTTTCGCAACTGCATTCCAAAGCGATTCTTCGATTGAACGCGGCAATTATCGAACCGTACGATCATTATTGAAATAAGAACGGGTGTGAATGAAATGAATTATTATATAGCAGCAGCTTTACTCTTATCGGTAATGGTGAATATTGGAGCAATTATCGCTTTTATGAAGATGAATAAAAGAGAATCAGCTGATCCAATCCTCACCAATGACGAAATTTACATTGTAATGGAAGAATTTGTGAGAGTTATTGAAAAAGAAAACGAAAACCTCTTCCAAAATATGACTGATTATATTAAAGTTAAAGAACAGGAATTGGATGAAAAAATTAGGTCCATTGAAGGACAAAAAGAAGTTTCTCCAATTGTAGAAGCAGAACCGGAGTTGGCACCTGTTATACCTCAAATCAACGATTTGGAAGAAACCGGTCAGGTGAGCGTCGAGACTTTATTCAAGCAAGGATTTTCACCAGCTCAAATTGCCAAAGTGCTGAAAACAGAGTTGAGCCATGTCGAATTGATCATTAATATGCTAAAGAAGAAGAAGAGTTATCAACAGTAAAACGGGGTGCTCGATTTGCGGATTGACGGCAATACACAATTTCAAGGGGACCGCATCCAAAAGCTGACAACAGAAACAAAAGCAGCAGGTACTTTTGCAGACGTCATGAAAAGCACAAGGATACAGCTGAAAAACGATTCGTTAAAAGGATTGATGGATCGTGTCGATCTGCAAGGCCATAAGTTAGCAAAGCAGCGAACCTTGGAAAATCTATTGGCTTATAAAGCAGTGGTGAAACAATTCATCAGCGAAGCACTGAGCTACGGATTGCAGTTGAGCGAAAAGCAAAGTGAGCATCCATACGGAGGTATGCAAACTCATCAATTGGTTGAAGTGATTGATGATAAAATGCTGGAAGTGCAGGATGAAGTGCTGCGAAGTGAAGAAGACGGCCTGGATACCCTTCGGCTCGTCGGAGAAGTAAAAGGGCTTTTGTTGAATTTGTACATGTAATGGAGATTATGGGGGTACGACATGAACGAAAATCGCCGCGAATTTTTCCGCCTATTTTTGAATGGCGCTGTGGATGGACAAATTTCGATAGGGGGCAGTCCCTTTGCACCGCTTCAAATAGAAGACGTAAGCGTAAAGGGAATGCGTTTCTTGAGCACAGAAGATCTTTTGAAAAATGAATCCGTCTGCTGCAGTTTTGCCATATTGAATCAAGAGTTCCTGTTAGAGGGGAATATTGTTCGGAAAGTGTCCAAAGAAAGCCAGTTTGAATATGGGATTGTTTTTAATACCGATCAACGCACCGCATCGTCATTGTTCAAGCAATTAAATTATTATCAAATCCGCCTTCGCAAAGGTGAACTGGAGGTATAACCTCTTTCAAGTCCAGGCAAAAATCGGGACTTGTTTTTTTATGGAATTTTTTTCTTTCCGGGACATTACAGTCGTGCTATACTACTATTTGATCAAAAATAATAAAAAACAGTAACAAGAAAAGGAATAATCGCGATGACTAATTCGAAAGTACTTTCATGGATGGCTGTTCTCATCTGGATGGCTGTCATATTCGGCTTTTCCCATCAACCTGCTACGGTGTCTAGCGGCATGAGTTCAGGTATTACAGAAACCATTGTCCATGCAATTTCCAAAGTCTCTTCTGAAGCAGCAATCGATACAGATACGCTTCATACGTTCGTCAGGAAAAATGCTCACTTTTTCGTCTATTTGATATTAGGTATATTCGTTTTTCG
>JBFIXY010000158.1:0-4601 GCA_041605655.1 Planococcus sp. (in: firmicutes)
TCGCGATTGAAAAATCTCATATGACGGTTGAACGTCTTGATGCATTCACCGAAGCATTCGGCAGTATGGAAATCTTGGCAGTAGATAATAAAATCAATGCAATGCGCGTCATAAAAGATGAACACGAATTGCAAATTCTCCGAGAAGCCGCGGAATTTGCCGATTACGCAATCGAAGTTGGCGCTAGCGTATTAAAAGAAGGAATCACGGAAATCGAAGTGATGACAGAAATCGAATTGGCGTTAAAAAAACGCGGCGTCACGCATATGTCTTTCGACACCACTGTATTGAGCGGACCAAAAGCCGCTTCGCCACACGGCAAAACCGGAGACCGTAAAATTCGAAAAGGCGACCTTGTACTGTTCGATTTAGGTGTCGTGCATAAAGGCTATTGTTCGGATATCACTCGGACACTTGCTTTTGGCGAGCCGAACGAAGAACAACTAGAAGTTTATGATTTGGTGCTAAAAGCGGAACTTGCTTCCTTGGAGGCTGTTAAACCCGGAGTTACGGCTGCAGAACTCGATAATGCTGCGCGCAACGTTATTAATGATGCGGGGTATGGTGATTATTTCACTCACCGCCTTGGCCATGGCCTCGGCATTTCAGTCCATGAATTCCCATCTCTTCATGGAGCCAATGATTTAATGATTGAAGCCGGAATGGTGTTCACTTTAGAACCTGGAATATATGTGCCTGGAAAAGTCGGCGTCCGCATTGAAGATGATGTCGCGGTTACTGAAGATGGATTCGAAGTATTGACGAAATACCCGAAAGAGTTGCAGATAATCGAAGCTTGATCCACAAGATGAAAAAGGCTGTTCCGAAAAGTCATACAAATGACTTTCGGAACAGCCTTTTTATTCGTTAACGGGATAATAATTCGTCGACAGATTTGTATTCCAAACCTTGATCGAAAGCAACCGCCTGATACGTAACAAAGCCGTTAAGCGTATTCACGCCTTTTTTCAATGCTTCGTTTTCCAGCACTGCTCTTTCAAAGCCTTTGTTGGCAATTTGCACGGCATATGGAACAGTAACGTTTGTCAGCCCCATTGTTGAAGTACGAGGAACTGCACCTGGCATATTCGCCACTGCATAATGGACTACATCATGTTTGATATAAGTCGGGGCGTCATGCGTTGTAATACGATCGCTCGTCTCAAAAATGCCGCCTTGGTCGATTGCGATATCCACCACGACTGAACCTGGCTTCATCGATTTGATCATGTCTTCAGTAACTAGTTTCGGAGCTTTTGCGCCTGGTATTAGCACGGCACCTACAACTAGATCCGCTTCTTTTACCGCTTCTGCAATATGAAGTGGATTGGAAATAAGCGTTTGAACGTCGGAACCGAACAAATCATCCAATTGGCGAAGACGGTCAGGATTCAAGTCAAGAATTGTAACGCTCGCTCCCATACCAACTGCCACTTTCGCAGCATTTGTGCCGGCAACGCCGCCGCCGATTACAGTCACTTTGCCTCGTGATACGCCTGGAATTCCACCAAGCAGGATCCCTCCGCCGCCGTAAATTTTTTCCAGGAATTGTGCACCAATCTGGGTAGACATTTTGCCAGCCACTTCGCTCATAGGCGTCAATAACGGCAACGTATTGTTTGGAAGTTGCACCGTCTCGTAAGCGATGCCGATTACTTTCGAATCGAGCAATGCTTTTGTCAAAGCTGGTTCTGGAGCTAAATGAAGGTATGTGAACAAAATCTGACCTTCGCGGAAATAGCCATATTCGGAAGAAACAGGCTCTTTGACTTTCATAACCATATCGAATGACCATGCTTCGTCAGCTGTAGCGACGATTTGTGCGCCTGCAGCGATATAGTCCTCATCTGTAAATCCGGAACCTAGTCCAGCTCCTGCTTGTATGAAAACTTCGTGACCGAATACAGCCAAATTGACTACGCCCGCTGGTGTCATTGCAACCCGATTTTCATTGTTCTTCACTTCTGTCGGAACTCCAATACGCATTTCAAAACCCTCCAATGTCTGTTCTACAAATATATGATTAATAAACCGGTTATCCGGTTAATTGTTCAAAGCAAGTCCATTTTATCAGATATTCCTGATTTCCGCTCTTCTTTTTTCATGTTTGGTAAATATTTCTTTTATCCCTCAATATTCACAACATTCTTAAATAATTTCCCTAATCAATTTCCATAAAAGAAGGATTTTCTCCTGGCAGAAGAGAACTTTATACTTATCAATTAAGGAGGAATGCATAATGACTTTAAAGTATTCACAGATTCTTGTCGCAGTCGATGGTTCGAAAGAAGCGGAGTGGGCATTTAAAAAATCAGTGGGCATAGCAAAAAGGAATCACGCTACTCTTAATTTGGTAAATATTATCGACACCCGCTCGTTTGCGGCGATCGAAGCTTATGATCGTTCGATTGCTGACCGAGCACAGAAATTTGCTGAGGATTTATTAAACGGCTATAAACGTGAAGCGGAAGCAGGAGGCGTTGAAAAAGTCAATATCGTCGTCGATTATGGTTCTCCGAAAACGATGATTTCACGCGAATTGGCAGAGAGATTATCAGCAGATTTGATCATTTGTGGTGCAACCGGCTTAAATGCAGTCGAGCGATTTCTCATCGGCAGTGTTTCTGAACACATCGTACGTTCCGCAAAATGCGATGTCCTTGTTGTGCGTACTGATGACCAAGGTGGAGAAATCGAGTCGGGGGAATATGCAGCAAGCGATGAAATGTCATCCGGGAGTTCAGAACATGCTGTTGGAGATAAGACGCCTCTGCAAAAATCATCTGAACCGATGGTTGGCGAAAATATCGACAGACGGTAAATTACTGTCTATGAAAACAATGGAATAATTTATCTGCACATAGTTAAGGCGGCCGTCATTAGACTGGCCGCCTTTGTCATGCACATTAAAATTTCCCAGGATATTCAACACGAAGCTGCTTAATGAGTTGTTCTTCAATTAGAAGATCGAAGATGAATTTCTCCTCGATGATTGAAGTAAACCCGGCCAATCGTTCCGTTGAGTTTATTTTTTCGTAAACCGGAACTGTTAAACCGAAATCATAATAATCGGCTTCATCCGCAGCTTCCGCTTCTTGCTTTGCAGCCAAATGGTACTCTAATGCTTTTTCAGTATCCGTTAACAAATACACTTCAGACAAAAATAGCAAATCATCAATGAGAAAGAGGCTATTATCTTCTGCAATTTTTTGTTCAACATATTTTTGAGCCTTTTCAAACTGTCCTTGCAACAGGTAAATTTCGACCATCCATCCCATTGCTTCATCTGCTTCGTACGCGCTTCCCGTTTCTTGGATCTCACCTGCGTATCTCTCGGCCTCAGCGAATTGCTCCATTTCAATCGCTGTCATAAGTTTGTTGAACTTTTCTTCGGCTACTTGTTGATCGATGATCATTTGATCAAGGAACGTCTCTTGAAAAGTCGCAAAATCTTGCTCCGTAATCGCTTCTAACCTGCTGTAGAAATCATTGATCGATTCAGTCTGCAGTAATTCGATGATTCGCTCCTCCCCATGCGCCTCTGCAATTGACGCTACCGCCAGGCCGCTTTGTGCATAGGGATCAAAAAATTCAGTGGAAGCTGCATCGAAATTTTCAGGATCGTCCAAATTGCGAAAATCCAAAATTTCCAGAGATTCCAGTTCCATCCACGATGGCACATCATCTGCGAGGTAATCCGCCATGCCTTCCTCAAACCATTGAGGCGTCCGATTAAAATCTAAACCATGCTTTTCAGCAAATAATTGGCTGTGGTAGTGAGCGTATTCATGGATCAAAATCACTTCCCAATACGGGTCATCCGGCACCAAATGAATTGTCCGGTTCAGCCAATTATAAAATCCGGATATCGCTTCCATCCCACCGCTTGCTTCAAGCGAGCTATACTCTTCATGGAATTCTATTGCCAATCCTCCGCTATCCCGAGTTCCAAAAAAGTCATTAAATTCGCTTCTTTTCTCGCCAAGCAGCTGATCGAATTTTTCAATAGCATCCTTATTTTCTTCTGTATGGTAATATTCCACACCATTTCTTGACTCTATCTGCAACGATTTCTGTGTAGGTATTTGAAGAACCGAACTGGTGAATAGACGCGTCTTTTCAGTGTGTGAAAGCCCAGACGCTTCCAAGGAATATTCTACATAGGAGTTGATCCCTGCAACCGTTACTGCAACCGCAAACAGCAACAATGAAAAAATCATCAAACCAGCCGCTTCTCCTGTGCTGTCAATTCGGAATAAAGTGAACTTCCCTTGTGCAAGGGCATAAATACTAATCGAAAACAAAACAGTGCATAATAAGAGAATCGCTGTTGCAATAGCCAATCCGCTGATTAACCCTGAACTTAAGATCACGTGATAGCTGCCGACCGATAAAGCGGTAAACGCAAATACATAAACAAAGAATTTCAATAAACTTTTCATAGGGCCTCCAGTAAAATTGAGTTAACTATCGCTGCACTAGAAGTACATTCAGCTGTTAAATACTTCCTATATATTAACAGTATTGTAAATCTAAATATACTACTATTTTAGCTAAACACTAAAACTGTTTTACTTTTCCACCTTCCTGCTACCGTTAAA
>JBFIXY010000159.1:0-4591 GCA_041605655.1 Planococcus sp. (in: firmicutes)
AGCAAGGTGTAGCCGGCGATGCCGGTGGTCGATTGATAGGCTTTGGAAAATCCGCCGTCGATGACGATCATTTTGCCGTTCGCTTTGATCGGGTTCTCGCCGGCGATTTCTTTGACCGGCGTGTGGCCGTTGATGATGCGGCCGTGATCCGGATTCAAGTCGAATTCGGCGAGTAGGTTGCGGCACACTTCTTCGTCTTCGCGCAGGTGGTAATACGGGTTTTTCCGTTCTTTATGTGTTGCTTTGTCTTTGATGAAGTAACGCTCGAATGTTGTCATTTCGCGCTTGCCGAACAGGGAAGAGTTTTCGCCTGTCCATAAATACCAAGCCATGTCGGTCGCGAAATCATCCGTTTCTTCCGGATGGGCGAAAGCGTAGCGCAGGTAGTACTCGAACACGTCTAATAGATCGCGTCCTGCATACGACTTGCCTTCGATCTCCATCTTTTTCAGGTCGCCGTTTTCTTCTAACGGAATGCAGCCGTGAATGAGCAGATTGCCGTTATATTGCAAATACAAACTGCCTTTTTTCATGAGGAATTTCATGTGCCGCTCGAGCTTCTCGGAATGCTGGATCGAGAACAATAGCTTGTCGATGACGAGCGCTTCTTCTTCGAGCAATTCTGCCGGGTTTTCCGGATTCACTGTCGCGAAGCACGTGTCTTCAAGCGGATACGTTTTGCCGTTCAACGTCACTTCGTTGTTTGCGTAATCGACTTTTTCGAGCAACAAGCGGTCTTCCATCTCAAATGAAGGACGGCGTTTGATGATCGGGCTTTCCAGTTTAAACTGGATGATTGAAATCGCTTGGTGGATTTTCGTGATCTGCAATTGTTCTTGCTCGGTCAATTGCTCATCTGCCATCCGTTTCGGGCGGAACACCGGATTGTCGTCGTAGTATTTTTCCGCCAAGTTCATCAACGGCCGCAAATTGATGCCGTAGACGTCTTCGATGATATCGAGGTTGTTGTAGCGCGCACAAATGCGAATGATGTTCGCGAGACATACTTTGGATCCTGCATACGCGCCGATCCATAGCGTATCGTGGTTGCCCCATTGAATATCAACTGAATGGTAATCAATGAGCGTGTCGACGATTTTATGCGGATCGGGGCCCCGGTCGTAAATGTCGCCCACGACGTGAAGATGGTCGACTACCAATTTCTGCGTTGTGTACGCGAGGCCGATAATCATTTTATCCGCTTGGCCGAGCGAGATGACTTGGTCGACCATCCGTGCGTAATATTCTTTTTTATTGTTAAACTCGTCGGTTTTATATAGCAATTCTTCTATAATATAAACAAATTGGGTCGGCAGCGCTCTGCGCAATTTTGAGCGCGTGTACTTGGACGACGCGTACGACACGAGCTTCAGCATGCGCTCGATGACGTCACAATACCATTCCCGCAATTCTTTTTTGCTCGTGAAATCGCTCTTGATCAATTGCAGTTTTTCTTCCGGATAAAAGACCAACGTCGCAAACTCGTTCAACTCTTCTTCCGGCAATTCCCCTTTGAACAAATCGCGGATCTTCACTTTCACATTGCCTGAACCGTTTCGCAGCACATGCTGAAACGCCTGGTATTCGCCGTGGAGGTCGCTGACAAAATGCTCTGTCCCTTTCGGCAAATTCAGAATGGCTTCCAGGTTGATGATCTCAGTCGCCACTTTCTCTTCGCAATCGTATTTCTGCGCCAATAAATTCAAGTACTTTTCGTCCAACATCAGAAAACCCCTTTCTGTTTTAGGTAACATCCAATCCCTTTATTTCCCTTGTATCTCTAGTTTATAGCAGTTTCTCCAAACGCTCTAGTGTTAATCGACTGAATAACACTAGAAGTTGAATTTTGTGGATGTAAAAAAGTGTGGACAGCTTGGGCTGTCCACACTTTTGGAGTGTTAAAGAAGGTAAAAAAATACGATGATTTCATAAAAAGCAAATGTTTGTATCACAACGAAACAAGCGTGAATGATCTCCGTATTTGGAGAAGCGTTCGCTCGACTCCTGTGGGAGCAGTGGGTTTGAGAGACCCCGCAGGCAAGGTTTGACCGAACGCCATTCGGTCAAACCTTTGCGACGAAGCTAGCGAAGCGATGCAGGAGCACTAGGTTTTCAAAGCGGGCGAGGAGGCTCGATTCCCACCCCACGGAGTCGTGCGATAAGCTTCGGAAAATACAATTTCCTGGACCTTTTAGCCGCTATCACTCTCATGCATCAAAGCTTTTATTCCCTTTAATCTCCGGCATGCTTTTAATATGCAAGTCGCGCTGCGGGAATGGAATTTCGATGTCTTGTTCAGCAAACAGCCGGTTGATGCGGAAATTCAATGCGCTTTTCGTTGTGATGACTTGGTTGGAGTTGTCGATCCACACCATCAGTTCAAAATCGAGCGACGATTCGCCGAATGCCGTGAAATTAACGAACGGCTCGGGGTCCAACAGCACTATGCCATTTGCCTGCTGTTCTTCCTGTGCCGCTTGCAGCAGAACTCTTTGGACCTTGTCCGCATCGGTTCCGTAGGCGACGCCGACCGGTACGACGAGCCGCATGCGTGGGTCGCCATACGAGCGGTTGACTACCTGTTCTTCAAGGAAATAGGAATTCGGGACGATGACGTGCTCGTTATGAATCGTTTTGATGACGGTCGAACGCATCGAAATTTTCTCGACATCGCCGATCAAGTCGTCGATGATGACCCGGTCGCCCACTTTGATCGGCCGTTCGAACAGCAAGATGATCCCCGAGATAAAGTTCGAGGCGATGTTCTGCAAACCAAAGCCGATTCCGACGCCAAGCACCCCAGCAAATACCGCCAATGCGCTCAAATCCAAACCGACCGTCGTCAAACTGATAAGAATGGCGATCGCCATCACGGTGTATTGGAACATCCGGTCGAATGTGTAGCTCATGCCCCGGTCCAAATGATAGCGCTGGTAGACACTTGGCAGCACATAGCGCGTCATGATTTTCGTTGCGCGGTTGGCGAGCGAAATGATCAGGATGACCAGAATCAGCAGGAACGCCGTAATGTCGACATTGCCGAGTTCGAATATCCGGTCGAACATCCAGTCCGAATCAGAAAAATAAAAAATCATGAACAACAAAATCCCGTAGGTTGTCGCCCAGTTCAACAAGCTTCTAAAAATCGCATCGACGTGTCGGAACATCCGCGTTTTGCTTAAGCGGCGCGTAATTGCAAGCACCACGAACCTCACCAAAAAAATAATCGCTACGTAAAATAAAAACAGCAGCACTTCGGTCCATTCGATTTGTTCAAACATACTGTACCAGCTTTCGGTCAGCTCTTCCGGTTGTATACTCAATAGCATGTCCATCTCCTCATTCCCATGTCGTGCGTTTTACTTTCTCTTCGTGAGCTATTGGTCTTTGCCCGAGCCAATCGACCACGCTTTTTTTATTCCTGAGTCGTCAATAGCTTGATCAGCCGGATGACTTCTTCGTCTTTGCCGACATCAATCGCCACCAGTTCCGTGTTTTCGATGAGTTCGTCATAGAACTCTTTGCCTGCAGGGTATTGGCCATCCCAGCGAAGCGGCACATTGTACAGATTGATCGTCCCGTTGCCATTGCCGCTGTAAGTGACGACGCCGTCGACCAAGCGCGAGCCCGCTAGTTGGATAACATCTTCCGGATAGACGCCGCTTGTCTCATCATCTGGATTGAGCGGGGTGCCAGCAGGGATTTGGCGGACGTATAAACCGTCCAACTCCTGGTTCGGGCCGAGCTGCAGCCACACGCGGGCGTATTCGATTTGTTTGCTCGTATACGGAGCTAACGGGTCTGCTTCGGCAGGTTCCTCGGGTTCTGGTTCCTCTGGCGACGTTTCTTCTTCAGGCGTTTCTTCTTCATTAGTAGAAGTTTCTTCTTCCTCTTCTGTCACGGGTTCAATGACCGGCTTGTCTTCAGCCGCATCGTTTGCCGGTTCTTCGTACCCATCGTCGCCACAGCCCGCCATTAATAAGACTGCGCCACTCAAATATAGAACTTTTGCATATGTTTTCATTCGTATCACCTTGCCTTTCTTCGTTTATGGCGTTTTTTTATCGATCAGAGGCAATTGGAAAGTAAATTGGCTTTAACAGATCGTATTTTGGCTGCAACAGATCGTATTTGAAGGAAAACGTAATGTATTTTCGATGGATAAGATTGTATATCCAAATAACTGGTAAATAAAGCGTTAGATGAGAACAACTCATCTTAATTCTTCTTTCTCTTATTCATGATACATTTCCTGCCTGCATTTTTAAACCACACATGCAAAAACCCTGAAACCAGCTGCCTTTTTGGCAATCGGTCCAGGGTTTTATTATGCCTCAAATAGGCTTATTGTTCTTTTGTGTGTAGAATACGCCCCAATACTTTTCAAATACGCTCGACAAGCGCTGAAATACGCTCCATTAGCTAAGAAATACGCTTTCCACGGTGAAATTTGCATAAAAAAGCGCACCATTAAAGGCGCGCGATAACTTCTTATCATCATTTGAAAATCTCTTTCACTTTCCCAGCCACGAACGCTTCGTCTTTCACATCTTCAATGCGCAGCGCAAGCACGTACGGCGCGTCTTTTGTC
>JBFIXY010000160.1:0-4590 GCA_041605655.1 Planococcus sp. (in: firmicutes)
GATTGATCAAGTGAACGGGCGATACCCCAAGCGATACTGCGTTTGTTAGCGACTCCCATAATCACATACGTTTTTCCTGTTAATGAAATTGACATGTAAATTCCCCCTGCACCTAATATTATAACCTGGTACTAATAATACATCATAAAAAAGAAAAGTGCAATTTGCACTTTTCTAAAGTTGATTCAAAAACGTTGTTGCCAGCCCTAAATAAATCAAAATCGAGATGATGTCATTCAATGTGGTGATAAATGGACCGGAAGCAACCGCTGGATCGATATTCAAGCGGTGGATCAATAACGGGATAAAGGATCCGGCTAATGTCGCTACAAAAATCGAGCCCATTACGGCAGAACCCACGAGCATGCCAATCAGCAATTCACCTTTCCAAAAATACACAAGACCAACTACAACCGCACCGCAGACCACACCTGTGATCAATCCGGTTCCTGCTTCTCGCAACAATAATTTCATTTTACTTTCTTCTTCGATATCACCCGTTGCAATACCTCGGACAGCTACCGCTAACGCTTGCGTTCCACTATTCCCGGCCATGCCGGCAATCAACGGGATGAATACGGCAAGCAACGCCACTTGATCAAGCGTCGCTTCGAACATGCCCATCAAATTCGCAGTCAACATTCCGAGGAATGTCAACAAAATGAGCCATGGCAACCTTTTTTTAGCAGCTGCTAATGAGCCCCTATCAAACGTATCCACGGATACACCAGCGAGCTTGGAATAATCATCCGAGGCTTCTTCATCAAGAACGTCAATGATGTCATCAACCGTGATAATCCCGAGCAAATGGTTTTGAAAATCCACTACTGGCATTGCTAGAAAATCATAATCCTTGATCATCCGTGCGACTTCTTCCTGATCTTCCCCTACCGACACACTGACGACGCGCTCATTCATAATCGTGCTGATCAATGTATCCTCTTCCGAAATGATAAGGTCACGCAATGTCACGATACCGGATAATCTTGAGTCCTCATCTACAACAAACACATAATAAATCGTTTCGGCATTCGGTGCTGCGTTCCGAAGAATATTCATAGCCGACCGGACAGTAGAATTTTCTGGAATGGAAACGAATTCGGTCGTCATGATAGATCCCGCTGTATATTCTTCGTAATGCAGCAAGTCTTTTATCTGTCTTGCCGACTCCTTGTCCATGACGGTCAAATAGGTAGCAACTTGTTCTTTATTCAATTTGTTCAGTACATCGACAGCATCATCCGTATACATGGAAGATAATAAATCTGCAGCGTAATTAACATTCATTTCTTTGAAATAATCTTCGTATTCATCGTCATCAAGTTCGATCGCTTCAAAGATGTCCGCCATTTCTTTTGGAGAGAGATACCGATACATCATTTGGCGGCTTTCAAGCTCTGCTTTCTCATAAAATGTTGCCTGATCGTATGGATGGTGCGGCAGGAATTCTTCACGGAAACTTTCAACATCACCTGCTTCCAGAAGACGGTTCAACCGCTCTTCATCCAAGTCGGTTTCGAGCTGGGGTTTTTCTTCTATCACGTATGCCCCCTCCTTTCTTTCTAGTTGGTACATGTTATATCAGTTTATACGTTACACTAAGGCTAAAGATAATCAAGATGCAAGAGGTGATTTTAATGAAATTCGATATTATCGGTGATATTCACGGCTGCTTCACGGAGCTTTTAGAACTGATTGAGAAATTAGGTTATGAGCCGCAAGGCAGCGTTTTTGTTCATCCCGAAGGACGCAATTTATCATTTGTCGGGGATGCGATGGACCGGGGACCCGATTCACTGCAAGTTCTCGAACTCCTGTTTCGTCTACAAGATCAAAAAATACTTCACTACTCGCCGGGTAATCATTGCAGCAAGCTCTACCGTTATTTCAAAGGCCATTCAGTACAAGTCAATAACGGTCTTGAGACCACACTTGCCGAATGGAGGAGTCTTTCAAAAAAAGAGCAACATGCCTTCAGAGTGCGCTATATGCAATTTTATGAAAGTTTATCGTTGTTCCAAGATTACTCCCCTCAATTAATCGTCGCCCATGCGGGACTTAAAGAAGAGATGCTCGACAAACCTTTGTCAAGAAACATCGCCAATTTCGTCTTAACTGGTGAGACTACCGGGAAGCATCATGCGGACGGGCGCCCAATCCGTCGCGACTGGGCTAAAACATACAAAGGACAACCTTGGGTCGTATATGGTCATACGCCGACTGAGGAAGCTTATATCGTCAATCGAACTGTTAATATCGACACTGGCTGTATTTTCGGTGGTTCGTTAACAGCATTGCGTTTTCCTGAGTTAACGCTTGAATCGGTTGCGTCGCAGCAACCTTACGCACCTGAGCGGTTTCATCGCTTCACTTAAAGCAACGCAGTCATGTCGTTGTGCAATATAGACTCGAAATTCATCTTTTCGCCAGATACGGGATGCATCAATTCAAGCGATCTGCAGTGCAACGCTTGTCTGCCTATCAGCTTGCGCGTTCCACCATATAAATCATCGCCGATAAGTGGATGACCGATATGAGACAAGTGCACACGTATTTGATGCGTACGTCCCGTGTTCAATTGCAGGCGTATATGGCTGAAATCATCGAAATCACGTATTACTTCTACAGCCGTTTCAGCAAATTTGCCATCTGCCCTTACTTCCCGTTCAATGATACTGCCATCTTTACGACCGATTGGCTCGGTGATCAAAAATGCTGTTTCGGAAACAGCGCCGTGAACAAAAGCCTCATACTGGCGTTTCATCAATTTCTCTTGCTGCTGCACCGACAGCATGTGATGAATATGCCGGTTTTTTGCTATACAGACGAGACCGGATGTATCGCGGTCAAGGCGGGTAGCGATGTGCAGCGTAGCTGGAATGCCATGGTCTTCAAAATGCTGCGCGACGTAATTTGCTAAACTGCCGCTCGGATGTTCGCGTGACGGAATGGTATTTTGCAGAGCCGGTTTATCGACAATCAAGAGCGCTTCGTCTTCATGAACAATTCGCAATGGTCCCGGCTCCGCTTTCAAGCCGATTCCAAGTTCCTCAATTGGAAAAATAACGGTCACGGCATCGCCTTTTTCGACGATGTGCCGGACCGTTACTTCTATGTTATTAACTAATATTCGGCCACCGCCATATTTGACCGAAGCCAATGTGCGTTTTGAAATGCCCCAATTGCTTAGAGCCGCTCTCAAAATGCCTTTTTCTTTTGCTTTATATGTTAATTGAAAGGGGTGTAGCTTTTTCACATTCATACCTCACTGTCGATAAATGAATCGTGCACTCTTTTCCAGAATGGAAATGCCCGGAAACGCGCAAAACGGACTTTTTCGTCCGCGACTCTGTATTCAATCGATTTTACATCTTTGTGGAGCAATTGCAAATGGTCCACTGTAACCATAAAGTCCGGCGCTTTTACCGGACGCAATGCACACCTGTGATGGGCTGGCAGCACAAGCGGGGAACCTACCGTCCGGAAAACACGATTATTGATCGATGCCATCTCCGTCAGTTGCATCGCTTCAAGCGATGGATGGATAATAGCTCCGCCCAATGCTTTATTATATGCTGTGCTGCCGGACGGTGTAGACATGCATAACCCGTCCCCACGGAAACGTTCAAAGTGGCTTTCATTTAAAAATACATCCATAACTAATGTAACGTCAGGAGATTTAACAGTTGATTCGTTCAACGCCAGATAAACTGCAGGTTCTTGTTTGTTCTGATAATGGATGCTGACCTCCACTAGCGGATATTCAATCACTTCGTATTCCTTTTTCGCAATCGACAGTACCAACTTTTCAATCTCAACCGGTTTCCAATCTGCATAAAACCCGAGATGGCCCGTATGAATACCGACAAAAGCAACTGACGATATTTGGTCGCGGTATTTGTGGAACGCATGCAATAATGTACCGTCGCCGCCGATTGATAACACGACATCGGGCGACTCCTCGTTCCATTCCATACCGAAATCTTGCAAGTACGCACGTGCTGTTGCCATTAATTCGTTTGAAAGATCATCACTTCTGGATTGGATAAAGAATTTCATCGGCTATTTTCTCCTCCTTGGCGATCTGTTGGAAAATGTGCTCTGGACGTATCTTTGAATTCAGTGAAGTACACTTGTGCTTCTTGAATCTCATCCCGTATTTGCGACATTTCTTCATCAAGCTGAAACGCTGCTTCTGCTGCGCGCTGCAGACGGATTTTGATTTCTTCCGGAAAGACACCTTTGTATTTATAGTTCAACGAATGCTCGATAGACGCCCAAAAATTCATCGCTAGCGTACGAATTTGAATTTCCGCAAGAATGAGTTTTTCCCCTTTAATCGTTTGCACCGGATATTCTACTATGACGTGATAAGATCGGTAGCCGCTTTGTTTTTCTTGTGAAATATAATCCTTTTCCTCGACAATGCGTAAATCATTGCGTTGGCGCAACAATCCCACCACCGTTTCAATATCACCAACAAATTGACACATCATGCGAAGTCCAGCGATATCTTGCAGTTGGTGGGCCAGTTCGTCCGAAGGTTCAAACGGAATGCCCTTTTCCAGCGTCTTATCGTAAATGCTTGCC
>JBFIXY010000161.1:0-4570 GCA_041605655.1 Planococcus sp. (in: firmicutes)
GCTGGTTAAAAATACAAAAATCAAAATCATCAAGAGTGTGAGAATCGCCGAACCAGCAATCATTCCTCTAGTGGATTTCGAAAAACCACCCCATGATTCTGTGGCTTTTTTTCGGTAAATCGTCAACTTCTCTTTCATTTAATCTTCATCCTTTTCCTCATCTGGCTGCATTATAATTGCATTCGCATTACTTCCTGGTAAGCTTCAACCACTTTATTGCGTACTTGAACGGTCATCTGCAGTGACAAATTGGCTTTTTGAGACGCAATCATCACTTCATGAACATTTTGCACTTCACCTGTCACCAATTGACCGGTCAGTTTATCTGATTGGTTTTGTGCAGCATTCACTTCTGCAAGTGATTTTTTGAAAATGTCGCTGAAACCGCTGACATTGTTTTCATTTACTGGCTTTGCAATCGCGTCTGTTTGAAGAAAAGTCGATTGAATTGGGTTTATTATTACCATAATTACCTCCATAGCAGTTCGATCGATTTTATTATTGTTTAGTGATTACATAATAATTACTTGCCGATTTCCAATGCTTTCATGAACATGCTTTTTGATGCATTCAACGCCGTAATATTCGCTTCGTAAGAGCGCGTCGCAGACATCAAGTCGACCATCTCTTTGATAGGATCGACATTCGGTGACAAGACGTAGCCCTCGGCATTCGCATCGGGGTGCGCAGGATTATAAGTCTGAACAAAAGGTGCCTGATCTTCTTTAATCGCAGAAACAACGACCCCTGTTACAGCGCTCGAGCTTTTGCCCATTGCCGAATGGAGTTGTTGCTTAAAGGGAGTGACACCGCCTTGTGTTAAACTCACTGATTTTCTGCGATAAGGTACCCATTCACCGTTGACCATTTCGGCTCGGTTCGTGTTGGCATTCGCGATATTCGAAGAAACGACATCCATCCGAAGACGGTTGGCCGTCAATCCGGATGCGCTAATATTCAATCCAGTAAATAAACTCATAGACGATTATCTCCCTTCAATAACAGTACGTAATGCTGTGAATTTTCCATTGACTCGTTCAGTTAATGCGTTGAACATTAATTGATCTTTTGCAAGTTCTGCCATTTCTACATCCATATCGACGTTATTGCCGTTCGGCATTATTTTCGTGGAGTTGTTTTCTGTGATGGTAAAGCCGGATGGGGAATTTCCTTTTTCCGTGCTGAAAGCGATATGCTGCGGTGCCGTTTTAATACTCGACAATGAAGGTTGGTCAATTGCTGTGTTTAACATGGACTGGAAATTTACTTGTTTACTTTTGTAACCAGGAGTATCCACATTAGCGATATTAGCTGCGCGAACGCGCTGTTTCATCGTGGTAGCAGACATTGCTTGTTCTAGTGATCGGAAGGATACTGGGAAAATATTCACTTTATTTTCTCCTTTTTTAGTAAATTTTTACATCTAAAATGTTGTATAGCTAAAAGATTCAGGAAAATCAACCATTTCGGCAACGAGGCTGGCCTCTGTCCAAAAGTAGTTAGGACCATGTCTTTGAGCCCGCAAATTTCAAGAAAGATTGCTATTTTCGCATGATAATATATAAAAAAATAGTTAAACTCGTTATTTTGGACCATTTTGAATTATTAGTTCGAAATCATAGTAACATGTTTAGAATTGTTTGTATATTTTTCTTTTAAAAATTAATTATACTGTATTTTCCATAAAAACATATTTATATTCACAATTTAATGTTATGATACGCGTAAATAAGCATAACTATTTTCGAGAGGAATGACTGCCATGTTTCGCGGTTTATACACAGCTACTTCAGGCATGATGGCCCAGAACAGACAACAACAAATGTTAACCAATAATTTGGCAAACGCCAACACTCCCGGATTTAAGGGCGATCAAACCGTTTTGCGTTCATTTCCGGATCAATTGATCAAGGCGATGGGAACTTCAAAAACACAGTCTCCCGGCCATTCCGTGGGGCGTCTTTCTACTGGCGTTTATGCGCAAGAAGGTGTTCCATCATTTGCTCAAGGCGCATTAAAATCTACCGGTAACCCTACAGATTTTGCTCTGATGGATGACTTACTACCCATAAATCCAATCACTCAAAAGCGAGGTTCACTATTATTCGCTGTCGAATTGTCAAATAATGAAGTACGCTACACTAAAAATGGTCAGTTTTCAATCGGATCAGACGGTCTGTTAAAAACAGTCGAAGGATATAACGTTCTCGATGCTGACTTGGCTCCGATTCAAGTGGATAATACAAACTTTACCATAGATTCAGATGGCACAATAACACTTGAAAACCAAAATGAGACTAATTCACTATGGATTGGTTATACAGATAATCCTCAACAATTGGTAAAAGAAGGACATGGTTTATTCCAGTGGGAAGGCCCTGATGCACAATCACCTCAACAGACTAGCGACGTTCCTTTTCTAGCAAATTCCAATTCGTTTGTTCAGCAAGGATTTGTCGAATCATCGAATGTCGATCTGACGCAAACAATGACCGACATGATGAACGCTTATCGCGGTTTCGAAGCAAACCAAAAAGTAATACAGGCTTATGATCGAAGTATGGAAAAAGCAGCCAACGAAATTGGCCGAGTTTAAACGAGGAGGCATTGCCAAATGAATATCCAAATGAATACCGCATCGAACTCAATGCGCGAACTTCAAAAGAAAGTCGATATAATCGCCAATAACATTTCGAACGTCAACACCCACGGCTTCAAGCGGCACGAAGCGAACTTTTCTGACACACTCGTCCAGTCAATCACAAAACAAGCCGGCGCTGAAAATGAAATCGGCCGTCTTACGCCAAATGGCCTCCGGATTGGTTCCGGCGTGAAAATTGGTCAGTCCACTTTGCGCAACGAGCAAGGTGCGCTTCAGCAAACTGGGCGCGAGCTCGATTTCAATATCCAAGGAAGCGGATTTTTCCGAGTGGCGAATGGCGATAACGTTTTTTATACAAAAGATGGCTCGCTCCATACCCAGCCTGTCCTTAATTCGAATCGGTTGAATCTTGTTACCGCTAATGGCGATGCGGTTCTTGATATCAATAATAATCCGATTTCTTTTGATGCCAATTACAGCAGCATCAAAGTCAGTCCAAACGGTACGATGGAAATTTCCTATAAAACCCCCGGCAAACAAGCCGACGCCATTCAACTGAGTATCGCCGACATCGCACGCACCAATTTGCTTGAAAAAGTAGGCGGCAACCGTTACCAACTGCCAGGCACTGAAGGCGAACAAATCGCTAACGGAACAATGCGCATCGTCGACTTATCCGCTGAAAATAATGGCGCGATCCGCGTCGGTCAAAATGCTTTGGAAATGTCGAACGTCGACATGACCGAAGAAATGACCGAACTGATCGCCACGCAGCGACTTATCCAATCCCAAGGCAAAGCGATTTCCTTTGCCGACGATATGATGGGCCTTGTGAATACGATTCGCGGATGATTATGTATTTTAGACCCAAGGCAGCTCGAAAGTTTGAGCTGCCTTGGGTCTTTTTTTTGTGTAGATTGGATCTGACTTGTGGAATTTCACTATGTTTTGAAATTATTTTCTCTACACGGGTGCATAAATTTTGTGGAGCGTATTTGCTTTCTTATAGAGCGTAAATCCCCACTTATAGAGCGTATTTAATTTCTTCTAGAACGTAAATTTCTTCATGAGCTTTTAGAACAATAAAAGCACCCGCGGACGCGGGTGCTTCATCATTTAGCTCTTTTATGAAAGTTAGCCTTCTTTTGATTTACATTAATTTCATCTTGATAAACTTAGTATCCATATTACGGATTTACCTTCTCTAACTTCGAAAATACTTTCCCAGCGGTGCGAAATACGATCTCATAAAGTACAAATACTATCTCTTGGAGCAAAAATACTTTTCAGAGCCCTTTCGATACAATAAAGCACCCACGGACACGGGTGCTTCATCATTTAGCACTTCTATACAAGTTTTATAGCCACATATTCACAATCGCAACATTTCAATAAATTCATTTTCCATATTACGGATTTACTTTCCCGAACTCTGAAAATACTTTCTCATAACTTACAAACACTTCCCCACACACCCAAAATACTTTCCCACACTCCCCCAACACAGAAAAAAGCACCCGCATCAGCGGGTGCTTTCATCAACCAATTTATCGTAAAAAATCCATAAGGCTTGTTTGCATAATTTTCGAGCTTGCGGACAAGCTCGCTTGGTAGATGCTTTCTTCGCTTTTCAAGCGGATGATCGCTTCGGCGTAGTCCACATCTTCCAATTTGGAAAGCACATTTTTAATTTCAAATGTGTGTTCTTTCAAGCGGGTTTCGTTCGCTTCGACGCGATTGGTGCGCGCTCCGATTTCTGCTTGCACCGCCAACATCCGGTCCATTCCACCATCGACTGCATCAATGTCGATGCCGCTTCCGGCTCTTAATGCCGCGCTCAAATTTCCAAGTACGGCAATGGTGTCGCCCAATACTTCATCCGCAGTTGCGTTCGCTTTGACGTTCAATCCTTCGCCGATGGTAAAACTCTTCGCAGCTCCAAACAACGGCTGGCCATTAACTTTCGCA
>JBFIXY010000162.1:0-4552 GCA_041605655.1 Planococcus sp. (in: firmicutes)
CCGTCCAATTGCTCTTTTAGGTCTTTGTATTCGCGGTAAGCTTCAACTGTATCTTGTAAATCCGACTGCTCTTTTGAATAATCGCGGAGCTTGTTTGTATCGCTGACGATTTCCGGATCGCTCAGCAATTCATTTAATCGGTCGTATCGATCTTCTACAGCTTGTAATCGATCAAACATCCCGAATCACCTCTATTTTCTTTTTATGATTGATAGATATTTTTTGGTATACCGCTCCGGACGCTTTGGGCATGGCTCTCGCAATAAGCCAGGTAAAGAACACCTGTCTTATTGCTTCGCCTAGCCCGTTTACGCGCCTTCGCTAAGAAACTTCTTATCATGGGGCAATTTTACTCAGAGTGTTGAATAACGTAACAACCTACTATATCTCCATGAATAATAGATGTTTTTACTGCATCAATAAACGTAATTCATCTTATTATTTGGAGAAGCGTTCGCTCGACTCCTGTGGGTTTAGCGGGTTTGAGAGACCCCGCAGGGAGCGGTACGCGAACGAGGAGGCTCGATTCCCGCCCCACGGAAAGCGAGCGATAAGCTTCGGAAAATACAGGTTTCTATCGTTTCTTGATGGCCTGACCAAAATAGCTAGCTATTTCACTCCACATAATAATAAATATTCATTTGTGTAATTTATAAAGTTATTTATTCACCGTAACGCCAGCTGGCACTTCGTGGTGGTGGCGGCAGCGTGGCTCGTATGCTTCAGATGCTCCGACTAGGATCGTTGGGTCATCTGAACCTGCAGGACGGCCATCGATCAGGCGCTGCGTACGGCTTGCGGGTGATCCGCATACTGTGCAGACAGCCTGTAATTTCGTTACTTGTTCTGCGACAGACAATAGGGCCGGCATCGGGCCAAATGGGCGGCCTCTGAAATCTTGATCAAGTCCCGCGACAATGACACGGTATCCATGGTCTGCAAGTTTTTGGACATTACCGATAATGCCTTCATCAAAAAATTGCGCTTCGTCGATCGCGATTACATCGAATTCATCTGAAATGTAGTTCCACAAGTCTTCGGAATGTTCGATTGGCAACGCAATCACCGTTGTTCCATTATGTGAGACAACCGCTTCTTCGCTATAGCGATTATCGATTTTCGGTTTAAATACAGCAATTTTTTGTTTCGCAAATTGGGCACGGCGCACACGGCGGATCAATTCCTCCGATTTCCCTGAAAACATGCTCCCGCAAATCAACTCTACCCAGCCTGACTGTTTCATGACGTACATATGTGAGACCCCTTTCAAAACGCTTTTATCATTATTATCATACCTAAAATTTCAATAGAATACTGCTTTTTTACATATATACTGTCCTCGGAATTGTCGATTCCGCTAATTTAAAGGCTTTGTAAACAAAAAAATACCCGCCTCGCGTTTTCGCGCTTGGCAGGTATATTTTGATCTTACTCGTTGATTTCTTCTTTGATGCCGTATTTTTTGTTGAAACGGTCTACGCGACCATCTGCAGCAGCGAATTTCTGGCGTCCAGTGTAGAATGGGTGGCACTCAGAGCAAAGCTCGACGTTGATGTTCTCTTTTACAGAACCTGTAGTGAAGCTGTTGCCGCAAGAGCAAGTTACTGTTGCTTGTTTGTAATCTGGATGAATACCTGTTTTCATGTGTTTTTCTCCTCTCGCCCTGAACCATCTGGAACAGAGTTCATAATCTATTTTGCTATTGCCTTACATGGCTCTTTAGGCCATATATGCAATAGTCATGTATTGATTCACTTTCATAATCATATCAAGTTTCACTTGCTTTTGCAAGTATTTAAATCATCTTTTTGCTGCCGCGATGTGCTTTCATTTCGCTGTTCAACAGCTCGAAAAATTCTTCGTTTGTTTTCGTTTTGCCAAGCTTTTTCAAGAAACGCTCACCGAAATCGTGTGAATCCGAGAATGTTTTACGGATCGACCATAATTTCTCAAGCTGCTCTGGGTTAAGCAGCAATTCTTCTTTCCGCGTTCCTGAACGGCGGATATCAAGTGCTGGGAAAATGCGGCGTTCTGCCAAACTGCGATCCAAATGCAGTTCCATGTTGCCGGTGCCTTTAAATTCTTCGTAAATCACTTCGTCCATACGAGATCCGGTATCGATCAGCGCTGTCGCTAAAATCGTCAAGCTTCCGCCTTCTTCGATATTGCGCGCAGCTCCGAAAAAGCGTTTCGGCCGATGGAATGCCGCTGGGTCTATTCCTCCCGATAGTGTACGCCCGCTTGGCGGAATAACCAAATTATATGCTCGCGCTAGACGAGTAATCGAATCCATCAAGATGACAACATCGCGTTTATGTTCAACAAGGCGCATCGCGCGCTCTAGAACCAACTCCGCAACTTTAACGTGGTTTTCTGGCACTTCATCAAATGTTGATGATACGACATCGGCATCGACTGAACGCTCGATATCCGTAACTTCTTCCGGACGCTCATCGATTAACAAGACGATCAGTTCCGCTTCAGGATGATTGGTCGTAATCGAATTTGCAATTTCCTTCAGTAGCATCGTTTTGCCTGCTTTTGGCGGAGCCACAATCAGTCCACGCTGGCCGAATCCAACCGGCGCGACAAGGTCCATAATCCGAGTCGATAAATGGTCTGGTGTGGTTTCAAGCTTAATGTGACGGTCCGGATAAAGCGGCGTCAATCCAGGGAAGTGAACACGCTCTTTTGCGACTTCCGGGTCTTCTCCGTTAACTGCCTCAACCTGCAAAAGTCCGAAATAGCGCTCGTTCTCTTTCGGCGGACGCACTTTACCAGAAACTTTGTCGCCGTTTCGCAAGTCGAATCTGCGGATTTGTGAAGCTGAAATATAAATGTCTTGCGAGCTTGGTGAGTAATTGATCGGGCGAAGGAATCCAAAGCCTTCAGATTGGATGATTTCTAAAACACCTTCCATAAAGAAGAATCCTTCTTGTTCAGCACGCGTTTTTAAGATCGCGAAAATCAATTCTTTTTTCGTTAATTTGCTGTAATTGGTCAATTTGTATTCTTTCGCTAAATTATAAAGTTCTTTTAGCGTCATGTTTTCCAATGCGGAAATTGTTATTGTCGTCATTTATGGGACACCACTCTTAGTCATTTATTTACGAAGCTGTTTTGAGGATTGTACGTTGAAAGTACGGAAAGATTTTAAAGAAGGAGTCCGGCAATAAGCCGGACTCAATTTGAAGTATGAATTTTAATCGTTCATTACAAGATTCGGTTTCTTCTTTAAGCTGTGACGGCCTTCGACAAAGCGGACGGTACCGGATTTTGCGCGCATGACCAATGTGTGGCTTTCTGCAAAAGCGCCTTTGAATTGAACGCCGCGCAGCAACTCACCGTCTGTTACGCCGGTAGCTGCAAAAATGGCATCGTCGCCTTTTACAAGGTCGTCCATCATTAAGACTTTGTTCACATCGATACCCATATCGATGCAGCGCTGTGCTTCTTCTTCGTTTTGCGGAAGCAGTTTCCCTTGAAGTTCGCCGCCGAGGCATTTCAAACCGACTGCAGCGATTACCCCTTCAGGTGCTCCTCCGATGCCGAATAGGATATCAACGCCCGTTTTATCGAAAGCTGTGTTGATCGCTCCCGCCACATCACCGTCTCCGATCAATTTAATGCGCGCACCTGCGGCACGGATCTGATCAATGATGTCTTTATGGCGCGGACGATCAAAAATTGTTGCGACCACATCTTCAATGTTTTTGTTTTTCGCTTTCGCGACAGCCCGAAGATTATCAATCACTGGGGCATTAATGTCGATTTTACCAACGGATTCAGGTCCTACTGCAATTTTGTCCATGTACATATCTGGAGCATTCAGCAGGTTTCCACGGTCAGCGATTGCTAATACAGCTAAGGCATTCCAGCCGCCAGCAGCTAAGATGTTTGTTCCTTCAAGAGGATCCACCGCAACGTCGACTTCTGGTCCTTGGCCTGTACCGAGTTCTTCGCCAATATAAAGCATTGGCGCTTCGTCCATTTCGCCTTCACCGATAACGACCACTCCACGCATTGGAATCGTATCAAACACGTTGCGCATTGCTGTTGTGGCAGCATCGTCCGCTTCCATTTTCAAGCCACGCCCCATCCATTTTGATGCAGCAATTGCAGCAGCTTCTGTAATTCGCACTAATTCCATCGATAAACTTCGTTCCATTAGATCGATTCCTCCCGTTTAGCTATCACTCAATCATTCTAATTGTAGCATAATTCAATCAGCCCAAAAGAAATCAATTTACAGGCTGGTTTTGGTCTGACTTTTCACTCGAAGACGGATCAATCGTCTCTCTGCGAATATCTGCACCAAGCCCTCGGAGCTTCTCTATGATTTTTGAATAGCCGCGTTCGATGTGGTAGATTTCGCGAATTTCCGTTTCACCTTCTGCCATCAAACCAGCAATTACCAAAGCCGCTCCTGCACGTAAATCAGATGCTACAACAGATGCAGCCGTTAATGGTGTCGGGCCCGTAACGATAGCAGCACGCCCTTCGACACGGCCGCTTGCGCCCATACGACGGAATTCGTCAATGTGTTTGAAGC
>JBFIXY010000163.1:0-4550 GCA_041605655.1 Planococcus sp. (in: firmicutes)
AATAGCAGGCTCTTCCATATTTCTTAATAAATTAATTTGAGGAACTCTTCTTTCGTAATACCTCCGAGGTATTTCGGAATATCAAATTGATGAATCGCTTCGTCAAGTGATGCGCGTTCGTATTTCACACCTATAATTGCCTCTTCGATTTCCGAGACATCACCTACACCGAAAAAGTCACCGAATATGCTAGCGTCTTTAACGATTCCATTTTCAACTTGCAGCCGCACATCGATGCCGCCGACCGGAAAGCGATTAGAATGCTTCATGTTGAATTTTGGTGATTTGCCATAGTTCCAGTCCCAGTTGCCGTAGCGTTCTTTCGAAATTTCATGGATGCCAACCCAATCCTGCTCAGTCAATTCGTAATAGCGGACTTTTTCTTCGCCATCAAAAATCGAATGTAGAATAGCTGATCGAAATTCTGTTACAGTCATTGGTTCTTGCAGAAATTCAGAAATGTTCGCAACGCGGCTGCGAATGGATTTGATGCCTTTAGACTCGATTTTTTCTTTGCTGACTTGTAATGCAGATACAACAGCTTCCACTTCTGTATCAAAAAGTAGAGTACCGTGGCTATACATTCTGCCTTTTGTCGAAAACTGTGCATTGCCCGAAATTTTCCGGCCTTCCGCCATCAAATCATTGCGTCCTGATAATTCAGCATTGACGCCCAATCCTTGCAATGCCTGTACTACCGGTTCAGTGAATTTACGGAAATTACGGAAGCTCTCGCCATCGTCCACCGTGATAAAACTATAATTCAAATTGCCGTGGTCATGGTACACTGCCCCGCCGCCAGAAAGACGACGCACAACGTGGATGCCATTCGAATCGACGTAATCGGTATTGATTTCTTCAGATGTGTTCTGATTCTTGCCGATGATAATCGATGGCTCGTTGATATAGAACAGCAAGAACGGATCTTTCTCAACATCCATTGTTTTTAATAAATATTCTTCAATCGCTAAGTTGATGCGCGGGTCTGTAATGCCTTTATTGTCTACGAAATACATGGTTTCTCTCCTTTAATTGCGATGCTATTTCTATTTTAACGGATTTTTTAAAATAATTCACTGTTTAGGGTTGACGTCAACCAACTGTTATAATACAATTCATTTAATAACAACAGTACTATAACAAAAGGAGCTGGAGATAATGATTGAAAACGTAGTGGAATTTTTCAAGAATCTGCCCCCTAAACAATGTACGACTTGTGGAGAAAAAATTGAAGAGCAACATGAATGCTACGGAAGCCAGTGTGATTCCTGCATTAATTTATAAATTTAAAGGACAAGAACCGCCGAGAAATATCTCGGCGGTTCTTGTCCTTTATGCAGTCTTTTACATTTTACGAGAATTGCATCTCCCCAAAACAAAAGCCGCTGGCATATTGCCAACGACATTTAAAAGGCTCAATGCCCCGAATGGTTTTCCATGTTCTCCATACTGTCTGATTCCTTGCTGTCATCGGGAACGATTGACGCAGGATCAGGATTGCCTGCAGTGATCTGTTGCTTCGGCATTGCATGCAGCTGGCGCGCTGTTGTGTGCGCATAAGCGAAATACAAACCTTCTTCGAATGTCGTATCGGCTTTATAAACACCGTCACCTTCATGTGTTGCTTCGATCATTTCACTGTTCTCAAGATTACCGGACTGCCAAACTTCAAACATTACTTCGTCCGCATCTTCCACTGGTTCATCGCCTTGTGTAACTGTAACACTCAGCTCCACCTTTTCGTCCGCTTCTACTTGTTCAGGCGTCTGAAATTCCACAACGAGTTCTTCTATAATAAAATCAGCGTCGCCGGAATCGGCATTGCCTGCTCCACATGCTGCAAGCAACAACGATAAAGCGACTACTATTAATTTTTTCATATTGCTTCCTCCGCAGTAACCTGTTTTGGTGCACTCCGCCCAATCACTTGTTCCGCTGCCAGCTTGCCTTGTTCGATGCAGCCTGGAAAACCGTAGCCTTCAAACGAACTGCCGATCATTTGAATGGTAGGAAAAATGGCGGTCAGCTCTTGCTTTGCTTGGTCGACTCGGTCATGATGCCCAACGAGAAACTGAGGAAGTGTCTCTTTCCAGCGCGATACTACCGTAAACTCAGGTTCACCTGTCAAATTGAGCGATTTTCGTAAATCGGCCAAGACGATTTTTTCGATTTCATTATCAGAAAGGTCGACGACTGTTTCATCGCCTACTTTGCCGATAAAGGCTTTAAACAACATTTTACCTTCTGGTGCATGACCGGGCCATTTTAAATGTGACGCGGCGCAAGAGGTAATTGCGATGTCGCTGTTTCGTGCAACAACAAAGCCTGCCGAATTTTTCGAAAGACAATCTAGAGGTTCAGCAGTAAAAGCCATTGAGACAGTCGCTACCGAAGCTGCAGGCATTTCTTTCAACGGCTGCAATAAATTAAACCGCTCGAACAACGGAAAGATACGCGTATGCGGCAACGCTAAAATTACTTCGTCCGCCAAAATGGCCGAATCGTTATTTAACGAAAGCACCGTTTGTTGACCCTGCTTTTCAAGCTTTTCCACTTTTACGCCTTTTAGAATGGTGCATTCGCCCAAATGCTGTTCAAGCGCACTAATAATCGTGCTCATGCCTTGCTTAAAGTTTTGCGAAGACCCGAGTCCATCTGCGTTAAATTCATCTACGTTGAAGTCCCGGCTTTTTTTCATGCCCCGAATCACACTGCCGTATTGTTGTTCCATGTCGCTATAAGCCGGAAAGGTTGCCCGCAGGCTAAGCTTATTGATATCCCCGCCATAAATCGCATTAAATAGCGGCTCTATCAAGTTTTCCACAACTTCTTTACCAAAACGGCGTCGCACAAACGGGCCAAGCGGCTGATCATTTGATGCGTCTGATTTTGGCAGCACCAAATCACCTGCGCCGCGGATCTTGCCGCTCCACGAGAAAAGGTTCGACATGAGGAATGGACCGATTTCAGTCGGAACTCCCATCACAGAACCTTCCGGAATTGGGTGCAAACGGTCTTCCACCATGACGCAGCCACGCCCTGTTACACTTTCAACCAATAGATGACCAATCCCTAGCTCTTCGGCCAAATCCATCATATTCTCTTTTCGAGAGAGGAACGAGTCCGGTCCGCGTTCAATCACAAAGCCATCTTTGCGAAGTGTCTGGATTTTGCCGCCTAGGCGATGTGCGGCTTCTATTAGCGTAATATCCAGTAAAACACCTTCAATTCTTGCTTGTTTTTGTAAATAGTATGCTGCAGAAAGTCCAGCAATTCCTCCGCCTACAACTACTACTTTTCGCGCTCCTTCGGCCACGTTCTTCCCCCCTTTCGTTTCTCTATGTGTACTGAATTACTCAGCTAGTTTTTTCATCACCGTGTCTACCATTGCATCGATGAACAATGGCTGAACGTTCGGCATTTCCGGACGTCTATATGCCGCGCCGATTTCATCGCACACAACTTTACATTCATAATCATTATCGAAAAGCACTTCCAAGTGATCAGCAACAAAGCCAACCGGTGTGTAAACGAACGAATTATAGCCTTTCACGTCATATAACTCGCGAGTCAGATCTTGAACATCCGGCCCAATCCATGGCTCAGGCGTTTGTCCGGCACTTTGCCAACCCACTTCATAATTTTCAACGCCAGCTGCTTGTGCGATTAATTCCGCCGTCTCTTTCAATTGCTCTGGGTAAGGGTCGCCGTTCGCAATGATTTTCTCAGGCAATGAATGCGCTGAGACGATCAGGCACGATTTAGCACGCTCTTCTTCTGTCATTTCAGCAAATGCAGCGATGACTTTCTCGCTCCAATATTGGATGAACTTCGGCTCTTTGTACCAGCTCTCAACAGACGTCAATTGAATGCCCGCTTTTTCAGCAGCTTCTGCTGCGCGTCCGTTATAAGACTTAACAGAGAAGGTTGAGAAATGCGGCGCCAATACAATGGAGATCGCTTCTTTTATGCCATCGCGTTGCATTGCTTCCACACCGTCTTCAACAAATGGTTCGATATGCTTCAAGCCGAGGTACATCTTAAATTCGATGTCGTCTTGAACTTCGTTCAAGCGGGCACAAAGCGCATCGGCCTGATCCTGCGTAATTTTAGCCAATGGCGAAAGACCGCCGATTGCTTTGTAACGATCTTTTAAATCTTGCAAGCTTTCTTCACTCGGTTTGCGGCCGCGGCGAATATGCGTGTAATAGCGTTCGATATCCGCTTCTTCGTAAGGCGTACCATACGCCATTACCAATAATCCCATTGTCTTTTTCATCGTCATCACCTCATAAATAATTTATCGAGCTTTATTTGCCTGCTTTGTGAGCTGCACTGTATTCATGTACCAATGAAGTCAATCTTTTCAATGTATCCGGCTGCACTTCTGGGAATACGCCATGCCCTAGGTTGAAAATATAGCCGTCCTGTTGCATGCCCATATCCAAAATCGCTTTTGCACGCTTTTCGATAACTGACCAATCCGCCAGTAAATAAGATGGATCAAAGTTGCCTTGCAACGTTTTTGTCAAGCCCATATCCCGTGCTTC
>JBFIXY010000164.1:0-4491 GCA_041605655.1 Planococcus sp. (in: firmicutes)
ACCGAGTGCTGTTTATCAAAGATGGGGAGTTTTTTAATGAAATATATAGCGACGAGCGTCGTCAAACGTTTTATCAAAAAATCCTCAATGTCTTATCTTTGCTTGGGGGGAACGTGAATGACCTTTCGGCAGCTCGCTTACCGTAATGTATTCAGAAACCGCCGGAGCTACGCCGCCTTTTTTTTAGCGAGTGTTTTTTCAGTTATGGTGTTCTTCGTTTATTCGATGTTCATTTTTCATCCATTGTTTATAGAAGACGGGTTGCAGCAACTTGCCGTACGCGGCATGTTTATCGCGGAAGTGGTGCTGTATATTTTCACCCTGTTTTTCCTGTTTTATTCAATGAGTGCTTTTTTGCAGGCGCGATCAAAAGAATTCGGCATTTTGATGCATTTGGGAATGACCAAAAAACAGCTCAATAAATTGATCTTTTTTGAAACGATGATTTTAGGGACAGTGTCGACCTTTGCGGGAATTGTATTGGGTTTTGCATTTTCCAAATTCTTCTTTATGATCGGCCGTGAAATCATGGAGCTTGAAACGCTGCCTCTTTATCTATCATGGAAGCCATTTGTACTGACAATTGGTGCATTTGCCAGCTTGTTCATCATCATTTCTATTATCAGTGTTGCATTTGTACGGACAAAAGGCATCTTGGATTTGCTGCAGGGTTATTGGAAAGTAGAAGAAATGACAAACAGTTCAAAGTGGTTGTCAGCGCTCGGCTTTGTTTTGCTTGGCATCGCTTATAGCTTAGCCACCTTGGTATCGGATCGTACAGTATATACAATGGTGCTTATCATACCGCCAATCGCAACACTTGGAACATACCTGTTCTTTACGCATTCGATTCATTCCCTGCTGCATTTTTATAAACGCAGCAGGGGAGTGTACTGGCATAAGACCCGATTGGTCGCGATTGCGGAGGCTTCCGTAAAATTAAAAGACAGTGCGCAAATGTTCTTTATCGTAACGATTGTGTCGACCGTTGCATTTCTGACAGTCGGTACGTTAGCTTCGTTCATGTCCTATACAGGGGATTTCCGTGAAACGAATCCTCTCGGGCTTATCTATATTTCATTTAATGGCAATAGTGAGGAGCAAGAACACGTGGACCTCCTCAACTCTCAGTTAGCAAGTGAAGGATTGGAATACGATTTGGTTCCGCTGATCGTCAAGCGGCAAACTTCGATGTCGTCTGGCAACGACGTCGATATTGTGCGGACGTCTGATTTTAACCGGCTGGCACTGACGCTCGGTTTCGATCCGGTCGCCCCAGAACCTGGGGAAGCGATTTTCATTCCGTACTCACAGGAATCGTTGAAGCAATTGGGTCAAGTCCAGGTGGATACCCAGTTGATGGAGAGTGGCATCCCGTTGACGATTGGCGAAGTGTATCCGCACATTATGTTCCCGGTGAATACGGTGAACTTTAATAGTGTGGTTGTCAACGACGCAGATTACGCGTTGATTGATGATCCGTTGACCGGTTTCAGTGATGGCGAATCGACGTTCACTTATTATGCGTACGATATTCCACAATGGGAAGAAACGGTCGGGATTGGGAAGCAATTAACCGACATCATGCAACAAGCTGTTGCGCAGGAGAATTTTCGCAATTTGAATTTCTTCTTTGTCAATCCAGGCGAAGATTATCGGTTGTTTAAATCATCATTTGCGATATTGTTGTTTATCGGCGTAATGGTGGCAGCAGTGTTTCTTCTAGCTGCGGGCAGTTTTATTTACTTTAAATTGTATACCGGTCTGGAACGGGACCGAAAACAATATTCGTTATTGGTAAGGCTTGGCATGACGGACAAAGAACTTGGCAAAATCGTCAATCGCCAGCTCGTACCGCAATTCTTTTTGCCTTGGGCTGTGGCATTGCTTCACAGTACATTTGCATTCATTTCCCTGCAGGTGGTATGGGATGAATTTGCAGAATTATCGATTCTAGGGGAAATGATTATCGTGCTCAGCGGCTTTACCATCGCTCAAATCTTGTATTTCTTCCTGATTCGCTGGCGTTATATAGAACATCTTCGGGCATCGTAAAATTTACGATGCTTGTTGTATTGTCTGAAGATTTCTTTTATAATGAAAATAGTGTTATTAATGAATGAGTATTCATTCAACATGAAAGAGGGATGGGAAATGAATTTAGTTAAACGCGTCCATGAAATTTCATTACAGAACCCAAGTAAAACTGCGTATCATTTTATGGGGAAAGATACGTCTTACGCTGAATTTGATGGAGCGGTCGCGAAATTCGCCGGTGCTCTGCAATCACTAGGGGTCCAAAAAGGCGATCATGTAGGGTTTTTGTTAAGCAATACACCGCATTTCATGATTGCTTTGTATGCCACGATGCGAGTTGGAGCAACTGCTGTTCCAATCAACCCGATTTATACGCCAGATGAAATCGCTTACATAGTGAAAGACAGCGACGCTAAAGTTGTCATTGCACTTGATGCGCTATTGCCGCTCGTTGAAAAAGCGCACGTGGCGTTGCCAGCGGTTGAAGCGTATATCATCTGCGAAACCGATCCGTCGGCAGCTGAAAAAATGGCTCAGCTTTCGGATGCGGTTAAACCGAAAGTGCATTCGTTCACCCGATTGGTGGCAACATCGCCGGCGTACGACGAGTCTGTAGAATTGCAAAGCGATGATGTGGCTGTAATTCTCTACACATCAGGCACGACTGGCAAGCCGAAAGGTGCCATGCTAACGCATGAAAACCTGTACTCGAACGCGCGTGACATTGGCGATTATTTGAAAATGAACGGTGACGATCGTGTGGTTGCGACATTGCCAGTATTCCACGTGTTCGCATTGACGGTTGTGGTCAACGCACCGCTAGTGATCGGAGCAACAATCATCTTGGTGCCGCGTTTCAATCCGCAAGAAGTATTTGAAGCGATCAAGTCACAACGCGCCACGATTTTTGCAGGCGTGCCGACAATGTATAATTTCATGTACCAATTTCCGCAAGCGACAACCGAAGATTTCGCCACAGTACGCTTGGCGATATCCGGTGGATCTGCCTTGCCGGTAGCTTTATTGCACAATTTCGAAGACAAATTCCAAGTGCGTGTTTCTGAAGGCTACGGCTTGTCGGAAGCTTCTCCTGTAACATGCTTTAATCCGATTGATCGTGAGCGCAAAGCAGGCTCAATTGGAACGTCCATCATTAATGTGGAAAATAAAATTGTCAACGAAGTTGGCGAAGAAGTGGCAGTTGGAGAAGTAGGCGAACTGATTGTTCGCGGTCCGAACGTCATGAAAGGCTATTATAAATTGCCAGAAGAAACGACAGCTGCGCTTCGAGACGGCTGGTTGTATACGGGCGATTTGGCGAAAGTCGACGAAGAAGGTTATTTCTACATCGTTGACCGGAAGAAAGACATGATCATTGTGGGCGGCTTTAATGTTTACCCGCGTGAAGTTGAGGAAGTGTTGTTTGCGCATCCGGGCATCGTGGAAGCGGCAGTTGTCGGTTTGCCTGACCCGAATTTCGGTGAAAAAGTCAGTGCGTACGTGGTGTTGAAAGACGAGTCGTTAACTGAAGCTGATTTAGAAGCTTATTGTGCAGAGCATTTAGCAAAATACAAAGTGCCTCGCCAGTTTGAAATTCTCGACGAGTTGCCGAAAAACACAACCGGTAAAATATTACGCCGTTCGTTAAAAGACCAGGCAATGAGCAAATAATTTCAAAAGCAGTCCAAGCTAGAAATGGCTTGGGCTGCTTTTTTTTGGCTTCTAAAAATTGACTATTCGTCTGCAGGATTGATAAAGCGGCTGTTTATACTTATAGTAAAAAGATAACTATATTAAATGGACCGAATGATTTATTCTTTTCGGTATTACTATTTGTACGACGTGTATATTATGTTTTTAAAAATCAATAGGAGGAGCTGTATTTATGAAGAAGGCAGTTGAAGTAGAAGATTTGGCAAGCTTAGCATCCGTGACCGATCCGCGCATCTCGCCGGATGGCACACAATTGCTTTTTGTCCGCACGCAAATGGACGTTGAAAACAATACATACGTAGCGCATCTTTTCCATTGCGATTTAAATAGCGGGAAGATTACACAATGGACGCATGGAAAAGAGCGGGTATCATCGCCTGCGTGGTCAGAAGATGGAAAAATGGCAGCGTTTTTATCGACAAGAGCTGAGAAAAGTCAGCTTTATGTCATCCCGACTACAGGTGGTGAAGCGCGTGTGCTGACCGATTTCACGAAAGGCGTCAATTCGTTTCAATGGTCTCCGTGCGGCACAAAGATTTGGTTTGATGCGATGGTGCAGGATGGCGTATTGCTCGTGAAAAAGGACGAAAAAGAGGAGACTGGCGACAACCGATTCCCGGAACCGGTTGTCATCAGCAATTTAAAATACAAATTGGATGGCACCGGATTGTTGCCGCAGGATGTATACCGCCAAATCGGTTCGATCGATCTTGAATCGCAAGAAATCACCCAATTAGCAGC
>JBFIXY010000165.1:0-4443 GCA_041605655.1 Planococcus sp. (in: firmicutes)
AAACGAGGCTAACAAGACCGGGATAAAGCCCATCAGGAAAGTCTGAGGTGAGATTGTTTGGCTATGTTCGATTTGCATCATAAGAACACCGAGTAAATTAATTGAAGACAGTGCAAGACCCTTATAGGGTATTTGTTCTTTGATTCGCAGAGGACCGTTTGCTGTTTGAATTGTCGTGTAAAAAAAGGGCACCAATAGCGAACCGGAAATAATGGTGATTTGCCAAGAGCCTGCAATCAGCCATCCTGGAGAGTATGCTGCCGCATAACAAAGCGGAGCATAAAACAATCCAAATCCTATAAAGCTCCACAGAAACCAAGGCGTTAGATTTTTTCTCATTTCAGTGATTAAGTGATTGAGATTCTTTCTGGATACTACAATTAAAAGCAAGAAGGGTACCATGAAGAAATACCTTAAGGAAGCACTCCAAATCCAGTGTCCGCCACTGGATTCCATGCTGGCGTTCAATACAAATGTAAAAGCGAAAAAGAATGCAGCACCAATACCGATAAGGACTGGTTTCATTTTATCCCTCCCGTTCGTCTGTGAAGTCAACTTAAAATAACAATAAATATACCGCGTTACCAAAAGACGGTCAATGAAAAAAAGGCTTCTGCGCAAACAGAAGCCTTTTCTTATGATATTAAATAATGGATGAACAGACTGCAGCCAAGAAGGAAGGCGAACAATGTGTTGATGATGCCGGATGCTTTCATGGCTGGCATCACTTCCAGAGGTTGTGTATAGTGTTTGAACGTTTTGACAACACCCACTGCTTTTGGAGCGCTCAAAAATACGAGCAAGGACCAGACAGTTAAATCTGCAAAAAGCACCAATGCTAAAATCCACAAATAAGATAGGATGAAAAATCCTGCTAGGATCGTGACTGCTTTTTCTCTTCCAACGAGAATGGCAAGTGTTTTCCTCCCACTAGCAGCGTCGCCTACCATATCCCGGATATTATTTGTTAACATGATAGCAGCAACTAGCAAGGTGCTTGGAATCGCCAGTAATGCAGCATCAGTTGTAATATTGCCCGTCTGAATAAAGAACGCAATGATTACAATTAGAAAGCCCATCACGACGCCCGAGAATAGTTCTCCGAAGGGGGTATAGGCAATTGGATAAGGTCCACCTGTGTATAAGTAGCCAATTGCCATGGCTGCTCCACCAACGGCTAGAAGCCACCAGCTAGTCTGAGAACAAATCCAAATGCCTATTGCTCCTGCAATGGCATAGAGGATCAATGCTAGTGTTAAGACGGTTTTAGGTGTAACGCCGTTGCGCACAATCGCTCCGCCTATGCCAATCGAATTTTCATTATCAAGACCGCGTGCGAAGTCATAATATTCATTAAACATATTGGTTGCAGCTTGGATTAAGAGGCTCGCAATCAGCATCGCCCAAAATAATAGCCAGTTGATGCTTGTATGATTTAGGGCAATCATTGTCCCTAAGAATACGGGAGCGAATGCTGCGGTCAAGGTATGGGGGCGAGTCAGTTGCCACCATACGCGCCAGCCACTGTCTGCTTGAATTGAATGTGTCATATCGTACATCTCCTTTAATTCTTTCCAATATACATTGTACCTTCAATTTCAAGGGAAATACAGCAAATGGTGTGCTGATTTCAGGAGAAAGGGGTATGATAGAGAGTAGAGATTAAAAAGTGAAGCAAGCTGTGCAGAATATGCATGGCTAAAGAAAAACGGAGGGAATATGATGAATCCACAACCGTATTCATCGACCGACAAGTTGCACGACAGACGCTACTTAGCGTATCAATTTTTTACAGAAACGATTGAAGTTTCCAGAATGTCCGCACTGGCTTTTTTTGAAGCTGGAGATCAGTTGTTCAAGGGCAAGCGTATGTTTTGGCAAAATCGTGAAAATACATTTACGTTGGTTGGACTAGGTCATGCACACGTCATGTCGACGCCGAATAGTCATGGGCGGTTTGAAGAAATTAAAACGGAGTGGCATAGTTTATGCCGTCAAATCGTTAAAGAGGAACATGAAGTACAGCCAATCTTATTTGGCGGCTTTTCCTTTGATCCATTAAATAAGACACCAAGCGTTTGGACGAATTTTCCTCAGGCTTATTTTGCGGTTCCTACTTATCAGTTGATCATCAAAGGAGATCAAGCGTTTGTAAGCATTCACTTGATTACAAAAAAGGAAGACTCGTTCAATGAATTTGATGCGCTACGCAAAGAACGGGATCGGCTGATTCATGCTGCACAAGTGTCTGAACTGAAAAGATATAGCAAACCGATGGCAATCAAGCTGACCGAAATCAAAAAAGAACGCTATTTGGAGTCAATCGGCAAAGTGACGGAAATCATCAAAGCGAAACAAGCCGAGAAAGTGGTAATTGCGCGCGCCTTGAAATTGCAATATGACCAAGCCCTTTCTCCGGCTGCGGCATTAAATCAAATATCAGAAGAGCAACCGGAGAGCTTTTTGTTCGGCATGGAAGCGCAAAATCAGTTTTTCTTCGGTGCTAGTCCGGAAAGGCTCGTTAAAGTTGAAGACCGACGAGCGCTCTCGACATGCCTAGCAGGATCCATTCCTCGTGGCAAAACAGCGGAGCAAGACGCTCAACTCGGAGAAGAATTGCTTCAGGACAAGAAAAATCGGTCTGAACATCAATATGTTGTCGAAATGATCAGTAAAGTATTTAAAAAGCATACAACGAATCTTTTTGTGCCGAAGATGCCGAAATTGATGAAAATAAGAGATATTCAACATTTGTATACACCTGTTGAAGGGGAATTGGCCAAAGGTTCGACATTGCTCGATTTGGTGAAAGATCTGCATCCGACACCTGCTTTAGGCGGGGAACCGAAACAAGAAGCGATGAGTTTGATTCGGCAGTATGAGACGATGAACCGTGGCAACTATGCTGCGCCAATTGGTTGGATCGATGCGAAAGGGAATGGTGAATTTGCTGTCGCCATTCGTTCAGCACTTTTAAGTGAAAAAGAAGCTTATTTATACGCGGGTGGTGGAATTGTCGAAGATTCCAGCCCGGAATCGGAATACGCAGAAACATGGGTTAAGTTCAGACCGATGCTCCGTGCGCTTGGAGGACAATTAAGTGACGAATCGTAAATCTTTAACTGAATATGTAACAGCATTTACACAATCCCTTGTAGCGTCTGGTGTCGCAGATACAGTCATCAGCCCGGGATCGAGATCGACGCCTCTTGCATATGCTTGTATGAAGCAGGAGGGACTGGCCGTACATCGCCAAATCGATGAACGGTCGGCTGCCTATTATGCATTAGGCTTAGCCAAAGCATCCGGTAAACCGGTTATGCTGCTATGCACTTCTGGAACTGCGGCTGCTAATTATTTCCCTGCTATAGTAGAAGCATATTACGCGCGTGTACCGTTGCTCGTTGTTACTGCAGACCGACCGCACGAATTGCGGGAAGTCGGAGCGCCACAAGCCATCAACCAAATCAACCTGTTTGGTGCCCACGTAAAATGGTCGGCAGATTTGCCGATGCCGGAAGAAAATAACCGGCTCGACTTTCTGTCACGCCACCTGCACCGCTCAATTGCCACGACAAAAACGGAACCGAAAGGACCGGTGCATCTCAATGTGCCTTTCCGTGAACCGTTAAGTATTGACTTTGAATTGAGCTATGAAAGTGATGGTGAAGTAGTTCACTTTGCTGGAGAGTCCACATTAAGTGCACCTGCTAAGAATTTCTTACTGGAGGCACTTGAATTAGAGCGCGGCATGCTTGTAGTTGGGGAAATGGCAGAACCATTGCCTCCTGCTTTCTGGGCGTTTGCTGAGAAACTGCAGTGGCCGATTTTGGCGGATCCGTTATCGAACTTAAGAGCGAATACCGCATTAGATCATCAAAATCTTATTGTCGACAGCTATGATGCGTTATTGAAAAACGATTTTTTCAAATCATCTATACGACCGGATGCCATTATCCGTATTGGCCCCCAACCAGTGTCGAAGCCGTTGACGGCATTTCTGACATCGGTGAAGCCTAAAATCTATGCAGTGATGGATGAGAGCCCTATGATGCGCGATGCACAATCAGTGGTGACACACCATCTGCAAACTGCTGCAAAATCACTATGGCAATTGCCTATCAATCAAAAAACACCTAGTGCTTATCTTGCTGAATGGCAAAAGGCATCAGCGTTTTACTGGAATTTGGTAAATGAGCATTGCGCATCTGAACTTGATGAAGGCGTTTTGGCTCAAGCATTTTTCGAAGAACTTGATAATTGTAACCTTGTTATTGGCAGCAGTATGCCGATCCGTGACGTAGACACGTATTTCCGTACGACAGATAGAGATATACTCATGTATGCGAATCGTGGAGCGAATGGCATCGATGGCGTCGTATCGACTGCATTTGGAGTGCATGCCGCAAATAAACGCCATACCTATCTTTATATCGGGGACTT
>JBFIXY010000166.1:0-4421 GCA_041605655.1 Planococcus sp. (in: firmicutes)
CACATACTAACCAGTCGGTATGTTCAGAATAATTAAATTAATAGTATCGTTTTCTATAATCCAATGCAAGGTAGATTTAGATTCACCATAAGTGAATGTTCAAGCTTTCGGAATTCCCCTCAATTTAATTCAGTTTGGCAATCCCGCTTTATTATGAAGAGAAAACGGGTAGTATAGAAAGAAGAATGAGTCAGGTCTCTATGCAGCCTAGCTGAGAAAGGAAGTTTGCAATGATCAAACGATTGGTCGTTACCGGTTACAAACAGCACGAACTCGGTATATTTGACGACAAAAATCCCGGCATTGAAATCATCAAGAAAACGATCGAAGACCGTCTTCGGGTCTTTCTCGATGAAGGTCTGGAATGGGTGATTTTAAGTGGTCAACTTGGTGTGGAAACTTGGGCAGCGGAAGTTGTGCTCGAATTGAAAGACGAATTTCCTCAATTGCAATATGCCATCCTCACCCCCTTTATCGATCAGGAAAAGAAATGGAATGAAGCGAAGCAAGAAAAATACCAGATGATTTTGGAGCTGGCAGATTTTCATCGCAGCCTTACAAATCGACCATATGAAGCCCCGTGGCAATTTATCGAAAAAAGTAAATTTTTTCTCCGCAATTCTGACGGCATGCTCATTGTCTACGATGAAGAAACAGACGGGTCTCCTAAATTCACAAAACGCGATGCAGATGCATACGCTGAGACACACGATTACAAAGTGTTCACCATAACGGCAGATGATTTGCGCGTGGCTGCAGAAGAAATACAAATGAACGAATGGGATTGAGCAACTCCACCATATCGTTTGACCTGCAGGATATATTTCGGTACGTTTAAAAGTCATCTATAAAATACACATAAAAGGAGAATTTATGAAAAAAGCCACAAAAGTATTTTACATCACATTCGTTTTAATCATTTTGACTGTCGCTTTTGGCGTCATTGCCCCACAAGCATTCGAAAACACCACCAGCAACATCCGAACTTATATTGATATGAGCTTCGGCTGGTATTATTTAATGCTGATGGCATTAATCCTGGTCTTGACCCTTATCATCATCATTAGTCCGTACGGCAAAATCCGGCTAGGAAAAGATTCGGACAAACCGGAATTCTCGACTATTTCCTGGCTTTCGATGCTGTTTTCGGCAGGAATGGGTATCGGACTTGTGTTTTATGGGGCGTCCGAACCGCTCAGCCACTTTGCAGTGCAACCGCCCACTGCCGAACCAGGCACTGATGCCGCATTCAAAGAATCCTTGCAGCGTACTTATTATCACTGGGGATTCCATGTCTGGGCTATGTATGGCATTGTCGCATTAGCACTTGCCTTCTTCCAGTTCCGCAAAGGAGAACCTGCGTTAATTTCATCAACCTTGAAGCCGATTTTTGGTAAGAAAATGGACGGTCCCTTCGGTACACTCGTGGATGTCCTCGCTGTTTTCGCAACGGTCTTTGGCGTTGCCACTTCACTCGGCTTTGGCGCTGCACAAATTAACGGCGGCATCGCCTACCTGTTCGGCGTTCCGCAAAACTCAACGGTGCAATTTATCATCATTGCTGTTGTAACCCTATTGTTCATCATTTCGGCATGGTCGGGCCTCAACAAAGGCATCAAGTACCTATCTAATACGAATATGGTTCTAGCTGTTATTTTATTGATCTTGGTACTCGTACTTGGACCAACATTATTGATTTTGAATATGTTCACTGAAACCTTCGGCAACTATGCACAAAACTTGATCAGTTTGAGTTTCCAATCCGCACCCTTAGATGCAGAAAATCGACAATGGCTTAACGGCTGGACGATTTTCTATTGGGCATGGTGGGTTTCATGGGCACCATTCGTCAGCATGTTCATCGCGCGCGTTTCAAAAGGCCGCACGATTCGAGAATTCTTGATGGGCGTCGTCTTGACACCAACTATTTTTGGAGCACTCTGGTTTGCAGCATTCGGCACAACAGCCATTAACCAGCAAAAGAATGGCATGAATTTGACTGACTTCCCAACAGAGCAGACTTTGTTTGCGATGTTCAATGAGATGCCTTTCGGATTCGCCATGTCCCTTGTTGCTATCCTACTTGTCAGTACCTTCTTTATCACTTCTGCAGACTCTGCAACATTTGTTCTCGGTATGCAGTCAACGAAAGGATCGCTGCACCCAAGTAATCAGATTAAAATTCTATGGGGAATTGCACAATCTTCAGTAGCGGCTATTCTATTGGCTGTTGGGGGATTGAGCGCTGTTCAAAACACAATCATTGCTGCAGCTTTACCGTTCTCCCTGGTGATGATTTTAATGATCGTCTCCTTGTTCAAAGCGTTGAGCACTGAGATGAAAATCATCAAGACCCGCAAATGAAAATAGAGCAGCCGAGAATTTCTCGGCTGCTCTATTTATGTTCCTTCGGTGCGTCTTTCATGGGAGATGGCATAAGCCAGCGAACGAAACGCAAGAATCCGGTCTTCTGTACATGCAATTCCTGGCATCATCACCGTTGGATCAAAGAGAATACCATCATCTTGCACCTGGCTTCGGTGGATTTCGAGATGTCCTGCAATAATTTTCTGTCGTTCTTTCGGCCAAAATTTCGTCGGATCGTCGGTCGGGTCGCCTGGCTCACCGATAATAATGTTCAAACGAAAGCCGACCGGCCCGTTTTTCAGCCGGGTTTCAAGTTCATCTTCAAAATAACCTTTTTCAATCTCTTTTGCTTTTTTCGGAGATAATGTTTCCACTCCAGCATCCGGTTCCCATTCATATTTGATGGGGGTCTGTTTGCCCTCTTGATCGATAAAATAAAACGCATGAATGGAATAATAACGACCTTTCACAAAGCTTGATGGCGCATGCATTTTTCGCAACACGTTGATTGCTGCACGGCTGTCAGGATATTTAATGAGCAATTTTATCAAAGTGAGAAAAGGCAACTTGCCTTTCTTCAGTGATTTCGCAATGCCCAGCATGCCAGTAAAAGCTTCAGGTGTTTTCGCAAAGAAAATCGGCGCATTTACACCGACAATATTTGTCACATCTCCCCCTGGTAACTGAAATTGCACTGCCATTCCTTTGACCGGCGATAAATTATCGGTCCATACAGGGTTAGGGGCACTGTGCGAAAATCGAACGGCGGCTTGCGTCTTCCCGCCTTGGAGATGTTCTGCAGTTGTCAGAAACGCCGCTTCTCCGGTAGCGGTGAAAACCGCATGATAGGTTACGCCACGGGCATGCGCACGACGATATCCGTTATGTTTGCCAAAAACTTTTTCAATTCGGTTGATGGCCATCGCAGCCAATTGTTTTTTCTCCATCTGCTCACCTCTTTCTTAAAAGCTATACCCCCTTATGAGTAACTTTAAGTATTTCGGGAATACTCACAGAAGAGATATTTCTAAAGGAGGAAATTTACATGGATATCAAACATAGTGAAAACAAATTCACAATCGTCAAAGGGAGCGAAGAGCTTGGTTTGTTGTCATATGTACCAAGCGGAAACGTCCTCACGGTCAAACACACTGAAGTCTCCGACCAACTTGAAGGTCAAGGAATGGGCAAAAAATTAGTTGAACATGTTGTCAACTATGCACGCCAAGAAGGAAAATGTATTGACCCGCAATGCCCTTTCGCCAACGACATCATCAAAAAAACGCCCGAATTCCAGGACGTATTAAAGTGACTCCTCAAACATCCGCCAAGAGCGGATGTTTCAGCTTGTAGACAAAAGAATAGTTAAACGTTTTTTTGTATTTATATGGGATCCTCCATACCAAGCGGACGCTTTCCGCGGACGAAGCGCTGAGCCTCCTCGTCGTTAAAAGAGCTGCTCCTGCATCGCTGCGCTAGCTTCGTCGCAAGAGCTTGCCCTCGCAAGCTTCGGTCAATGCGCTTCCTGCGGGGTCTCATCACTTCGTTCTTCCGCAGGAAAGCCAATGCCCGAAGTTCCTTTGGGTATTGGCTTTGCGACGAAGCAGCGTAGCGATGCAGGAGCACATCTTTGCCCTTCGCCACTTGGTGTTGCGGATCCTTGAGTGGTGAAACAATAAGCAGAGTAAAATTATTAGTAATATAAAGTGGACGCAGATAGCACACTTTGATATAAGGTTGTATTCTCCAAGCGGTCTGGCCACGAAGACTCCTGTGGGACAGCGAAAGCTGAAGACCCCGCAGTCACGTAAGTGACGAGGAGGCTGAAGCTGAGCCCACGGAAAGCGAAGTGGCCAGACCGCTTGGAAGTTATACACTGATATTCATTTTAATTAGACTTTGTCTACACTCTGAAACCGCTAAGGGAATCTCCCTTAGCGGTTTTGTTATTTGTTGCCGTCTACGATCAAGTCTAATTTTCCTGTGGTCGGATCGATTACTAATCCGTGGACCGGCACAGCAGTGTCCATTAGCGGATGGTGCTTGACCATCTG
>JBFIXY010000167.1:0-4408 GCA_041605655.1 Planococcus sp. (in: firmicutes)
ACCTACGTCGGTTCTGTACCGCTCTGCCATGACCCGGACGATTTGGGAAATGTGGGTCAAATCGTGGACGGTCCATGTTGCCAGCAATTCTTTTAAGCGCACCGTTCCAAACTCGGGATGGTTGCCAGTCAGCTCCAGATCTTGTTCAGGATTGACGAGTTCGCGTAGTTTTTGGATATTGCTTTGCCGAAGTTTTTGAAATTCGAGAAGCAGAGCATCGATTGCATGTTCGTTCGATTTATGAAGGTGCGCGAAACGATCAAATGGAGGGAACGGTTCGTTTTCCCCGTGCATCAAAATCATTTCCAGCCGCGGCATCCAATCGGAGATTTCAGCCTCAATTAAATGTGCAACGACTTCATAAGTATTCCACGTGTCATCCCCTTCGTTGCATTCGAGCCAAGCTTCGGACAAACCTGATAAAAACACTTCCAGCGTTCGCGGTGTACGTTCCAGTAGTTCAATGGCTTCTTCAAAATTGAAGTTCATTTATACACTCTCCCTCTCTGATCCAATTGATATGATTTTAATGGATAATGTGCAAAATAGAAATAAGTTCCCTACTTATGGTTCGAACAATAATAATGAAGGACTAAAACACATAATTGGAAATATAGTGTAAAATAGAAACAAAGGATTTTATTGGAAGGGGTAATAATGGCAATTATGAGAACCTATGTGGTTATAGGGATCTACGTGTTAGTTCTCAGTTTATCGGCATTTATCTATTATACTGGACTGCGAGATACGGAGACGAATGTTCATAATCGTTTGCTGCCTGTTGAAATTAAGACAGTCAAGTCTGGGGCTAGCGAAGAAACTATTCGCAAGATCGTACTGGAAGCCAATGCGAAAAACGACAAAATTTCGATTGCTGGAATGCAGCATAGCCAAGGGGGGCAAACACTGTACCCTAACGGAATTCTTCTTGATATGAAGCCTTTTAACCAGATTTTGGATTTTGACGAAACAGCTAAAACTATTACTGTTCAAAGTGGGGCGACATGGAATGATATTCAGCGTCATATCAATCCACATGGCTTATCTTTAAAAGTTAGCCAATCGCAAAACATCTTCACGGTGGGGGGCTCGCTGAGTGTTCAAGCGCATGGACTTGATATCCGCAATGGCGGCATGATTGAGTCAGTCGAATCGCTACGCTTGTTAAATGCGAATGGAGAAATCGTAGAACTGAGTTCTTCAAAAAATCCGGAATTGTTCCATGCGGTCATTGGGGGATACGGGCTCTTCGGCGTGATCCTCGATGTTACATTAAAACTTATGGAAGATGAATTGTATGAAGTCAATATCGATACGTTCAACTATAGGGACTATAGCGAATATTTCCAAAAGAAAGTGCTTGGCAATGAAGCTACTAAAATGCACTTGGCACGGATTTCCATTACACCAGGAAATTTTATGGAAGAAATGTATGCCATCAATTACAGCTTAGCCGATCGTCAGGACCGACTAGCGGAATACAATGAACTAAAAGAGGAGAAATTGATTGCTGCGCCGAAGTTCTTGCTCGGAATTTCTCGCTTGAATGACGAGGGCAAGGAATTGTTTTGGTCTACACAAAAAAACTACATCCGCTCAATAGAAGGCAAACTCGTTTCACGCAATAACGCTATGCGTTCAGACTCGGAATTTATGGAATATAATAATGCTACAAAAACCGAAGTTCTGCAGGAGTACTTTGTACCAGTGGAGGAGTTTGCGGAGTATATAGAGGACATGCAAGTGTTGCTGGAAAAGGAAAAAAACTTCAATCTATTGAATGTCACAATTCGCTATGTCAACCAAAATGACGAAGCATTATTGTCATATGCTTCAGAGGATATGTTCTCGCTCGTACTCTTGATTAATCAGCAAGCTGATGCAGAAGGAATTGCCGAAACAGGACGTGTGGTCCGCAACATGATCGATATAACATTGAATCATGGGGGAACTTATTACTTGCCATACTATGGCTATCCGACTCAAGAGCAAATGGAGCATTCTTACCCGAGGTCTGACGAATTTTTCGAGTTGAAAGACCGTTATGACCCGGAGCATCGCTTTATGAATATTTTTTACGAGGAGTACCGACCATGAATTATAAAAGCTTTATCCAATATCAAGGCATGGTTGGTATGGCATCGACCATGATTTTTCCTTTTTATATCTTGTTGCTAAAAAATGCAGGCACCAGCTATGCTCAATTCGGTTGGGCATATGGTTTATTCGCCCTTACCGCTGCAATCAGTTATCCGCTGATTGGCAAAGCCGGCGACCGAATCGGGGACAAAGTGCTGCTCAGCATTTATTCGTGGGGGATGGCGCTTATGCTGTTATTCTTTCCCTTGGCTGCGGAAATATGGCATGTCTATGTGCTTCAAATTGCAATGGGGATACTAGGGGCTGTGCAAAAGAATTCTGAAAAGGCGGTTCTGGCTCGACATGTTGGTAAAATGACAGCAGGTAAGGAGATTGGTATTTACCATACGTGGACATCCATTGCAGCGGCTGTAGCGGTTATTGGCACGGGCTATCTTGTCGATTTTTTGACGATTGCCAGTATTTTCTACATAGCTTCAATCGCTTTTGCATTAAGCGGAGTCTTCGTTATGAAGATGCCAATAAGTGCAGCAAATCCTTCATTTTTGGAAGAATCAACGAATATCTAACAGCTGACGGGGTATAGACTAATCTAGTTTATTTACAGATTAGGAGCGGTTAGATGATAAAAGAGAATACGAAAATCGGCATTACGATTTTACTTTTAGCAGCAGGTCTAGGATTCTCAGCATTATTCATTGCCTTTTTTTCCGAAATTGCTGAAGAGGCTTTAAGCGAGGAAACGTGGACTTTCGATTCTGCCATTATCGCTTTTTTCAATTTGATTGAAAGTTCAGGGCTTGATGTGTTTATGATCGCTATAACAGAGTTAGGGTCGGTTTGGTTTGTAACTGCATTTTCCATCGCGGTTGTTGGGTTCTTATGGTTTAAAGAACGCGATAAATTGGGGATTCTGTTTTTCTTGATTGCTGTAGGCGGGGGAGCGGTATTGACTCTCTTACTGAAAAGTCTATATGCAAGAGAACGGCCTTCGATCAACCCGGCTATCGACGCGATCGGCTTTAGTTTTCCAAGCGGCCATTCGATGGGATCGGTCATCTTTTACGGCTTTGTGATGTATTTGGTATTGCGCAGCGGAAAAAGCAAAGTGTTCAAGGGGATCGCCATCAGCTTGTTGGGAATGCTCATTGCCTTGATCGGCATTAGCCGGATTTATCTAAGTGCGCACTATCCGAGCGATGTACTAGCAGGTTTTACAGCAGGAGCCATATGGTTAACGTTGAGCATTCTTGCACTGGAATGGATTCAATGGCAAAGCATGAGTGGTGTTCGGCCGGTTCATGAGATCCGGAATTTCTTAGCAAAAATATTGAACGCGGTAAAAGAGAAGTCCAATTTCATCAAGTGAAAATTCAAGCCAAAGGTGGATCTATATGGGAAAAGAACAATTTACAGATACAGCTACCAAAGAGGAAATTGAAAGATTACTCGAGCAGGCGGATCATCTGCTAGCTATCAGATGGGCACAGGAATGTGCTGCACATGTCTTAGGAAACTTCGAGCAACTTCACCCGCAGGATGAACGACCGCGAAAAGCCACACAGGCATGTCTCGCCTGGATAGCTGGGACATTGAGTGTTCGCGAGGCGCGTCAAGCAGCATTTGCGACACATGAAGCGGCCCGTTCTAGTGAAAACGAAGCGGCAATTGCAGCGGCTCGTGCAGCAGGACAAGCGATTTCTACAGCGCATCTGTTTGGTCATGCCATCCATGCTTCAACTTATGCGGTCAAATCCGTGGCATTCGCTAGTGGACATGACAGCCAAGCAGTTGCAGATGAGCGAAATTGGCAACTCGAACGATTAACGGAACTCCATAAAAAATAATCGAAAAAGCGCAAAAGGCAGTCGTTGCCTTTTGCGCTTTTATTGCATGAACAGAAAGTCGTTTTCATAAATGAACGAATAAGAGATGTCGATGTATAGAAAATAATCGCCCGGCAGCGGATAGCTGAATGTGCGAACAGTTTCGCCGGTTTCAATATCGGAATATGTGTCCGATAAAATCCCTTTATGCCACGTTTTCATATGCATGATGTTTTCCAAAAAATAAGGACGGAACGCCCAGTTTGCCCCTTGCACTTGAGGTTCGATTTCCCAAACGCCAAAATGATTTCTGAAATTGGAGGATGTCTGCTGGCCATCGCTGTCACAAATATACATGCGGAAACTTTCCGTCGTGAATGATTCGAGCAATGAATTGATAAACACGTCGGCTTGCTCGGGACCATGCCATTTCGCCAGCAGTTTTTTTACTTTCCCTTCACATTCGGAAGCGAAGTGAAAGC
>JBFIXY010000168.1:0-4397 GCA_041605655.1 Planococcus sp. (in: firmicutes)
CGGCTCACGATCTTTCAACGGTCTCGCAATTGTATAAGTTTGTTCGAAAATGGGGTTTTCCGAAAGTTCCCCTTTTGTGAAGATTTCTCCGGTCTTGGTATTTTTCAATTCGTAGACATAAGGGGCAGACTCGCTAAGCACTTCTAGTTCATTGGAATTCCGCTCTTTCAATGCACGGCTGATTGCTTGCCGCCTTTCAGCCTTTATCTTTTCCACGACCACATCGTCATCCGCGAAATTACTCTGGATGGCTGTGATTTTGCGATTACGCTCTTCAAGGAGGATTTCCACTAAATCGGTATTTTTTTCTGCTTTAGCTTTTTCGATATCGTCGGCATATTGCCCTTGGATGTTTTCGACTTGTTCGGCCAATGATCCGTAACGGTTCCGGTATTCCTCAATTACCCCTTGGCTAACGCTTTTGTCGGCCAACTCTGCTGCATCAAGTGGAGCGAGTTCCATCGATATCAACTTATCGGTGTAAAACGCATACTCCATCTGGAATTGATCTGTTTCTGTATATTGTTTGCCGAAATACAGCGGGGCCGTTTCCATAATGATAAAAAGACCAAGTATAGTAAACGCCGCACCCGCCAACCATAGCCATTTCTTCATGTTCAAATATCCCCTTTCGTCAACATGCGCAAAGATGCTAGTATTTCAGTAGTTGATGCATTTCGCACCATCTCCAATATAAAAGAACAGCAGTAAAGCAAGGAAAACAAGGCAATAATGACGGCTATAATCGACCACACATCATTTTTCCATTTTGTAGCCAATGCCCCACACCACCTTCAAATATCTTGGATTTTTCGGATCGGTTTCAATTTTTTCACGGATTTTCCGAATATGCACTGCGACAATGTTTTCAGCATTATACGCAGGCTCATTCCAAACACGTTCGTAAATTTCCTGGATGGAAAACACACGACCTGCATTTGCCATCAACAATTCCGTCACTTTGAATTCAATTGGCGTCAGTTTTATTGAATCGCCGTGCAGTGAAACTTCTTTTGCCTCTCCATCAAGGGCAAGCCCATCGATTTCAAGGAGCAGGTTTTTTTCTTCGTAAGTACCAAGACTCACGTAACGTCTAAGTTGAGATTTTACTCGTGCAACAAGCTCCATCGGATGAAACGGCTTGGTGACATAATCGTCCGCTCCGACCGAGAGCCCGTGTATTTTATCTGAATCCTCCACTTTTGCACTGAGCATAATGATAGGAATATTGCGTGCTGCGCGAATTTTAAACGTTGCCGAAATACCATCCATTTTCGGCATCATAATGTCGAGGATAATCACATGAACGTCATGGATTTCCAATAATTCTAACGCTTCAAAACCATTAGCCGCTTTCAGTACATTGTATCCTTCGTTTTTCAAATAAATTTCAATGCCATCACGGATGTCTTGGTCATCATCTGTTACCAATACTGTAAATTCTCCCATTGTTCCACCTCTTTCATCTCTGTAATTTATTGTAAACGAAAATTCTTAAGGATGGCTATGGAAGTTTATGAAGAAATTCTTAAGAAAAACAGCAGCCATCCCATGGATGACTGCTGTTTCTCTTATCCCTATGACTTCTTTTTGCCAAAAGCCAGAATGAGTATTCCGCCCAATAACAGCAAAACACCCGTCCACGAAATTAGGCTTAATCGTTCACCAACGAGAAACACGCCCAATAATGCCGCAGTCAATGGTTCACCGAGCGACAACGTCACAGCCGATGATGACGCAATGTTTTTAAGACCGTGTGAAAAAAGAATATACGCCAAGCTTGTCGTGCCGATTCCCAAATAAATAAGAACCATCATATTGGCCGGATGCGCCATATAGGATATATCCAATACACCTAAAAAAGGCAAAAGAACCAATGCGCCTAGAGAAAATGTAATCGCTACGGCCGGCATCGAATCCATCTGTTCCAGCATCTTTTTGCTTACAATCGCAAAACTGGCGAACGCCAGTCCGGCTCCTAGCGCCAAGAAAATGCCGAAAGGGTCAATCACCGCTGCTTCCTTATCGGAAAACAATAATAGACACCCTGCAATTGCTGACGTAGTTGCGGCTGCCCAAATACGATCCGGCCGCCTTTTTAACACGAGCCATTCCAATAATCCTGAAAACATCGGCGCACTGCCGATTGATGCCACAGTCCCGATGGCGACTCCGGTTAGCTGAACAGCAGAAAAGTAAAGCGGTTGAAACGCTGCCATAAGAACGGCAGCTATTACCGCAAGCTTCCAGGGGATTTTTTTCCACAACATTTTTTTCGTTAAAATGACAACTGCGAGCAAAGTAAATCCGCCAATGCCGAGCCGAAGCGCACCAATCGTTAAAGGATGCGCATCCCCTGAGATGAAGCTCTGGGCGGTACCGGTTGTTCCCCATAATATTGCTGCTAATAATACCCATATGTATGGCCAATAATTCATGAAATGCACCTCTAGTTAAGACAAGCGGGGCGAACTTGCCGATTTGATAAATACGATGTTCAAAAGCGGGATCGGTGCAGAAAAGACGAAGTATCAACTCCAATTCACTTTCTGATTGTTATTAGTTTATCACTGGTTGAATGGTTTGAGATAGCACGTAAATTCCTTTATAATATAAGAAAAGAGGAGATGATCATATGTATATGACAGTCCCGGAAACTGCCGCATTTCTGTCGATGCCTGAAGAACAAGTAACCCGTTATGTTTTAGAAGGCCGCATTCGCGCAGTCCATGACGGTGAACAGTACTTGGTCAATACCTCTCAATTCGATACGCATTTCCAACAACTCGAACTTGCCAAACAAGCCCTGGAAGAATGGCAGATGACGCCGATTCCGGAAGATGTGGATGTTCAAGACGAAGATTGACAGTAGGAATTAAAGCATCCCAGCATCGTGCTGGGGTGCTTTTTAGATGTCTTAGGCGACACCTTTAATCTAAAAGGTTAACTTTATATATCGCTCCGGTCGCTTTGGGCACAGCTCCCGCAAAAAGCCCGGCAAAAACCGCCTGTCTTTTTGCTTCGCTTAGCCCGTTGACGCGCCTTCGCTAAAAAGGTCTCGATATGGAGAAAAAATTAGAAAAAATTGCATTTCATCATATTTATCTCCACATACATATCACTTTCAAATAGACATTATCCTTAATTCAACTTATGAATTGCGATTCTCATAAAAAAACAGCTTATGCTATTGCATAAGCTGCGGGATGGCTAAGCTGTTTAATTTCCGGGATATATGACTGCCCCATTTTTCGAATTCGACGAGAAAACCGTCGTGCCCGAACTGAGTATCGATGACTTCCCATGTGGCATTGGCCTGACTAGCCAGCCAAGGGGTCATCTCTTTGCTCGGATACAGCAAATCGTGCGTATAGGAAAGAGAAAAGATTTCTACTTCGAGTCTAGCTTGTGAAACGTCGTGGGTATTCATGGCTTTCAACAAAGTTAAATAGCTATTGGCGTCAAAACGCTTCGCTAGTTTTTGTCCTTGGTAAGCCAAATAAGATTCCACCTCGTAATGATCCTCTTTTGTGGAACGCTTAAAGCGCTCATTGAACATTCCCCCGCTCCGATACGTCACCATCCCGGCCATCCGCGCCACTTCAAAACCTTTCAACTCTCCAGAATCCGTGTAATTTCCATTTTCAAATTTCGGATCATTCTCAATCGATTGAATGCTGATAAAATTGAATGCCACTCCGAAATCACTGTACGCTGGCGTGACGGCAAGTGGAAAAATTGCAGTTGTGAATTCCGGATAGCTGCGCCCCCATTCGAGTGCTTTCATGCCGCCGAGTGATCCGCCAATTACGGCAGCGAGACGCGTGATGCCGAGTTCAAGCAAAGCCGCGTACTCTGCATTCACCATGTCGCGAATCGTAATTGCCGGAAATGCTGCCCGGTATGGGTCTCCGGTATGTGGATTGATCGATAAAGGACCGGTTGAGCCGCAACATCCGCCGAGCACGTTGAACGTGATGACTTGAAATGTATCCGTATCTACGGCTTTCCCCGGTCCGACAAGCCCTGCCCACCAGCCTGGTTTTTCCGCCGAACCAACAGCGAACTGGTCCCCTGTCAACGCGTGACAAATCAGAATCACCGGCGCGTTTTGCTTTCCGCAACGTTCATAGGCAAGTTCGACGTTCGCAAGTACTTCGCCTGACTCAAGGGTTAAAGAACCGATAGATACGCTAGTCATCTTGCATCCCTCCTAAACGTTTTCCAACACGGCGGCTTTGATTGCTTGCTCAAGATCCGCGATTAAATCTTCCGGAATTTCAAGTCCAACTGACAGGCGGATCAACTCTTCCGTTACCCCCGAGGATTCCAATTCTTCTTTAGACAATTGTTGATGCGTTGTCGAGGCTGGATGGATGATTAGCGATTTGGCATCA
>JBFIXY010000169.1:0-4391 GCA_041605655.1 Planococcus sp. (in: firmicutes)
AAAGATCAAGGCTATGACGTATTAACTTCTGTTCTGCCGCTAGATGCAGTGCCGAGAGCACAAGTCAATCAAGAAACGACTGGCGTATTTAAACTGGTAGTCGACGCGAATACACGGAAATTATTGGGCGGTCACATTGTGGCAGAAAATGCAGGAGACGTCATCTACGCAGTCACGCTCGCTGTGAAATTCGGGTTGACAATTGAAAACTTAACCGACACCTTAGCACCGTATTTAACGATGGCTGAAGGTGTTAAATTAGCCGCCCTTACATTCGATAAGGATGTCTCTCAATTATCCTGCTGTGCAGGTTAAGAGATAGTGTATGTAGTTTCTAATGTGGAGAGCTATTTTGAAAATTAACGAAAAGTAAATAAAGCTAATCGAAAAGGAGATGGATACATATGTTAAAGAATTTCGACTTAATAGTAATAGGAACAGGTTCGGGCGGGTCAACCGCTGCGATGAAATGCCGGAAGGCTGGTTGGGAAGTGGCAATCATTGATGCAAGGCCATTTGGCGGCACTTGTGCGCTGCGCGGATGCGATCCGAAAAAAGTGTTGATCGGAGCTGCGTCTATCGTGGAAAACGCAAATAGAATGAAAGGCAAGGGCATCGCGACTAATGCCACCATCGACTGGAACGAATTGATGGCTTTCAAACGGACTTTTACAGAACCAGTGCCTGAAAACCGGTTGAAAGGATTCCAAAAGGCTGGCATTCACACTTTTCACGGTTTGGCTTCTTTCGTAAGTGAGGACGAAATCCAAGTCGGCGATGACATTTTGAAAGGCAAGAACATCCTGATCGCGAACGGTGCAAAACCTGTGGATCTTCCCATCGACGGATCGGAACATCTTATTTTCAGCGACGAATTCTTGGAGTTGGACAAACTTCCGAAGAAATTGTTGTTTGCAGGCGGAGGCTATATCTCATTTGAATTTGCCCATATTGCAGCACGTGCCGGCTCTGAAGTGCACATTGTCCACCGAGGTGGTCGCCCTTTGGAAAACTTTGAACCGGAATTGGTCGAATTGATGATGGCCAAATCGAAAGAGCTGGGCATTCAGATTCATCTCAGTACTGAAGTGACTTCAATCTTTAAAAAAGGTTCAAGTTTTATCGTTACAGGGAAAAAGGGAGATGAAACGCTCGAATTCGAGAGCGATTTGGTGATTCACGGTGCGGGACGAGTTCCGGCTATTGATGAAATGCAACTCGACAAAGGTAACATCAAGCGTGAAGAAAATGGAGTCTCGGTAAATGAATTTCTGCAAAGCGTCAGCAATCCCCGTGTCTATGCAGCGGGAGATGCAGCGGCAACAGACGGATTGCCGTTAACGCCTATTGCGTCAATGGAATCTCATACAGTGGCTTCGAATCTATTAAAAGGGAACCATCAAATCCCGAGTTATCAAGTGATGCCGACGGTAGTGTTTACCCTTCCGAAATTAGCGGCGGTTGGAATGTCTGAAGAACGAGCGAGAGAAAAAGGATATAACATGAAAGTCGTGAAGCTAGATACCTCGGATTGGTACACGTATAAACGAACAAATGAACAGCATGCAATGGTGAAAATCCTTATTGACGAAGAGACAGACCTTATTTTAGGGGCACATCTGATCAGTGAAGAGACGGATGAATTAATCAATCTCTTTGCTACTGCCATTCAATTTAATTTGAAAACTAGTGATTTGAAGAAAATGAATTTCGCGTATCCTACCGCTGCTTCAGATTTGGGGTATATGCTTTAACAGAAAGTAGGATGAGCCCATTAATTTTGTCCTGTTTTTATCTTTAATTTCAATCTAAGTGCAGAGACCTGCATTTGAACAGAGAATACCCTTTCTTTAGAAAGTGCGGTTATTCGACCGCACCTTATTTTGAAAGGTTTTTTTAGTGAATCGGGCTTGAAAGGTATGAGGGAAATGAAAATAACAGATTGATAATGGATGAAAAAAAGACTCGATAATTTCGTCTGTTTAACAGAAAAATTATGGAAAATTGTATACAATGAAGATAACGATACTTGTTTATTAATTATTAATAGCAATATTAAGGGTGACAGCAAACAAATATTGCAAAAAGGATTAAATCGGACTTCACATCATGTATAAAGTGGTGTAGAGGTCGTAAGATGTAGTGTGTTAAATCAATTCACTGAAATGCTGAACTTTGGTTTGAATGGTGCACGTTGAAAGTGCATGAGCAGCTAACTGATAGTTAAGGAGGATTTTACATGACAGAATTGCATCAAGTGGATTTTTTATCGCCAATCAGCATTATTGAAATTAAGGGAACAGCTGAAGGAGTGGTCTCGATTTTATTCAGTGAACAGGAAACTGTCGATCATCAAATCCAAGATGACACTCCCCAAGTGCTCAAGGATTGTGTAAAAGAGCTAACTGAATATTTTAACGGCGAACGTCTCGAATTTACGGTGCCGTATATTTCAACAGGCACTGTGTTTCAAGAGAAAGTATGGTCTGCTTTAACGTCTATCACCTATGCGGAAACGGCGTCATACAAAGACATCGCAGTGGCAATAGAAAGTGAAAAAGCCGTCAGAGCTGTCGGAAATGCCAATAGCAAAAACAAATTGAGCATCATTGTGCCGTGCCACCGAATCATTGGCACAAATGGCAAATTGACGGGATATGCCGGTAGCTTAAGCAGAAAAGAATGGCTCCTGAATCATGAGCGGTCCGTAAAAGGGAAATGAACGAGTCAAGTTGGTGCAACCGGATGGCTAATGATGATAACGAATTGAACCTTATTGGGGGAAATGTGTCTCAAGTCTACCGAATAGGCGACACTGTACGCCGCGATTTAAAACCGGAAAGCGCTAGAATTCATAAGCTTTTAAAGCATTTAGCAAAAAAAGGTTTCCACTATGCCCCTGAATTTTTGGGCATCGATGAAAAGGGAAGAGAAATTTTAACCTATATAGCAGGCGAAGCAGGGAATTATCCGTTAAAAAGTTACATGAGATCGGATGAGGCTTTGCAAAGAATCGCAAAGATACTGCGCCTTTATCACGAGGCAGTAAGGGATTTTCCATTTGATGATAATTGGCAGCCAGTGGATAACACGCCGGCTCCATATGAGATACTATGACATAATGATTTTGCCATTTACAATATCATTTTCAATAACAATAAAACGGTAGGCATCATCGATTTTGATGTTGCAGGACCCGGTCCAAAACTATGGGACATCGCATACACACTCTATACGTGTGTTCCTTTGAGTCGATTTTATCACTCGGAAATCGAAGGGACAGAAATTCACTATCATTCAACTAAGGACGCAGAGAGAGTAAAGCAAAGGATTGCATTGTTTTTTAATGCATATGGCATGGGTGTTGAAACCGATTATTTAGAAATGGTGCTGCGGCGAATAGAAGGATTGTGTCAAACGATCACAAGAAAGGCTGAGGCAGGGGATGAAGCATTTCAACAGATGCTTGTCGACGGGCATTTAGAGCATTATCAAAAGGATATTGAATTTATCCGCGATCATGGGAACGAATGGATTTAATGCATGGGACGTATGAGTTACTGCACATCCTGCTATGGAATCATCACGTTGTTGTTTTTAAACGGATAAAGTATTCGTATAGATATCTGGAAAAAAAGAAGTTCGTAAAGTGGTTATCCACTTCACGAACTTCTTTTTTGATACTTTCCTTATTTGATTCCATTCGTAAATATGTACTTTTACGAACACCGTGCTCATTTTTCCTATCAAAAATCTGAGAGATAGTGGGATATAACTTTAATGGTTTCCTCCGAATCGCTGATATGTGGACTATGACCTTCAGTATTCATCAAGTGATATACACTGTCTTTTATTTGGCTATGCACATACTCTCCAACTCGTTCTGGAGCGATTGCATCATTGCGTGACTGCAAAATCAAAGTGGGAACCGTGACTTTCTTCAATTCCTCACGGACATCTGATAGAAAAGTGGCTTCTGCAAAGTCGCTGATTACGTCCGAATCATTGCCACATAGAAGTTGCTCAAAATTAGCCGCTAGATGAGGGCGTTCAGCGTTTTGCATAACAAGCGGTGACAAAATTTTCGCAAATTCATTATAGTCCACTTTAATCATTTCAAGCATACCTTCGATTTCCGTTTTTTCAAATCCTCCCTGATAGTCCTGTTCATTGAGGAAGTACGGAGAAGGTCCAATCATAATTAGATTTTTCATCAGTTCCGGACGCTCAACCGCCGCCAATGCGCCAATTATGCTGCTGACCGAATGACCGATAAACACGATGTTTTCTAAGGATAAAGCGTCGCATAACTCTAGAAAATCCTGTTTATAACCCTCCAGTGACCGGTAGCGTTCCTTGTCATAAGCAGATTTATCACTTTTACCGGAACC
>JBFIXY010000170.1:0-4390 GCA_041605655.1 Planococcus sp. (in: firmicutes)
ACGATGAACGATTTCGTTTTCGCTTTTGTCAGAAAAGCCTTTTTAAAGATGATCCAAAAACTATGCATGCGCTTTTCCTACTTTCGCAACGAAAATTTCTTCTAAGGTCGGCTCTTCAATGGCAAAATAGCGCAAGTCACCCATCTTCTGCGATTCAGCAAGCAAAGTTTGCGCCACCATTTCGTTATCGATTCTGAAAACCGCTCCGTCATGCGTTTGAGTAAATGTCTCAACTCCCGCAATCGTACTTAAGTCTGACAGATCCTGATCCATTTTGATGCGGACATTATGCTTGCCGAACGAACGCTTCACTTCTCGAATCGATCCACTCACAACAACTTTCCCATGATCCAGAATGCTCATGTCATCGCATAATTCCTCCACATGGTCCATCCGGTGGCTGGAAAACACAATGGTTGCACCTTGTTGTTGAAAATCTTGAATGGCCGATTTCAACATGCCGACATTGACCGGATCCAATCCCGAAAACGGTTCATCCAAAATTAATAGTGAGGGTTTATGTATCAATGAAGCAATCAGTTGAATTTTTTGCTGATTGCCTTTGGACAACTCTTCCACTTTTTTTGTTGCGTAATGGGGCACTTCAAAACGTTCAAGCCATTTGTGGGCTTCTCTTTTTGCATCTTTAGCAGACATTTTACGCAATTGTGCCAAGTAGACAAGTTGCTCATCCACACGCATTTTCGGATACAAACCACGTTCTTCCGGCAAATAACCGATTTCAGGGCTGTTCGCGTATGTTATAGGGTTACCGTTCCATGTAATAGTCCCTTGAGTCTGATTCAAGAGCCCTAAAATCATGCGGAATGTGGTAGTCTTGCCGGCTCCGTTCGCGCCCAAAAATCCATACATTTGGCCTTGTTCCACTTGAAGCGATAAATTGTCCACTGCTGTAAAATCTCCAAACTTTTTCGTGGCATTTTCAATTTGTAGAGCCATCAAAAATCCCCCCTTTCTTTTTTATACGAAGCGGTTATTGAAATGTTTCAAAATCAAGGACATTTTTTATGAAAAACGATATACTGAAAAATGAACAAGCATTCAGAAGGAGTTGTCCATGCATGCGCACTTATAAATTGACCGCCTTTGAAAAAAATGGGGAATTGATCACTGAGGAAACATTTACCGCTGAAAATGACAGCCAGGCAAAAGAACAAGGCCAAGCACTCTTAGAAGAAAAATCACTTCTGGAAAAAACACATCGTTTAGCTTCTCCGGCCGGCAAATTATTATTGTTTCATTCGTAAAGACAAAAGGTGCAATGGGAAAACCCCCGTTGCACCTTTTGTCTTTTTCTGAAGAAATGTTCTACGACTTTTTCATATCGCTTATTTCCCTTGGAATTGCGGTTTTCGTTTTTCGACGAAAGCTTGGATGCCCTCGAGATGGTCCGTGCTCTTTCGCATCGTCGACTGGGCAGATGCCTCTAACTCTAAGACTTGCTCTAGTTCCGCCACTTTTAAATGATGAAGGATGTGCTTGGTCGCAAGTTTGGCTTTTACAGGAGATGCCAAGGTTTGCTCAACATAGTCATTTGCGTATTCCATCGAACGCCCTTCAGCAGTCACTTCATCAATAATTCCTTTAGCCAATGCATCATGCGCTTTCAATACTTGTCCAGCCCAAATCATATGTTGCGCTTTTGCTGTACCGACACGTTCTTTCAGGAAGAAATGTCCACCGCCATCCGGCACCAAGCCGATGCCGATGAAATTCATCGCCAATTTGCTGTTTTCTTCAGCGATAATGTGATCACATGCCAACGCCATACTAAAAGCAAGACCCGCTGAAGCACCATGGATCGCGGCAATGGTTACTTGCGGCAACGTATAAAGCGCTTTTGCCAATCGGCTGACGTCCACCATGACGCTGTCGATATCCATCGGATTTGCCGGATCCATCATTTCTTTTATGTCTCCGCCAGCTGAAAATGCTTTGCCTTCACCATGGATAACCAACACTTGAAGCGTGCTGTCATGATGAAGGGCCTCAAAGCAATCCGCGAGTTCTTTCATCATCGTTCCGCTCATGGCATTCATCGCTTGCGGACGGTTTAGCTTCAAATAGCCAGTTCGTCCTTGTTTCGTCAATTCCAATGTTTCGTACATACAAAAAAGACACCCTTTCGCAAAAATGAATTGTGATTCATCTTTACGTATTCGGTGTCTTCTTGTGAAATCCCTTTATTTATCGCAACGTATCTGCAATTTATTACGCTGCCATATTGAAGAAATTACATAGATTCGTATAATGATTGAACAGGTTTGATCAATACGCGGTTCACTTCGTCGATAATTTGGCTAAGGCTCATTTCTGCTTCAAGCATTGCCAAGATTTTCGGGTTTTCTTGTGCAGCTACTGCTGTAGCTTGCGCGTCCATCATTTCCTGCTCTGTTATTTCTTCGCCTTGTGCTTGTTTTTGCTGCAACGAAATCTGCAAGTCGCGGAAGCTCTTGAACAATTCGTTCGAGTCGCTGTCTGAAGATACCGCTTCAACCGCTAACTTCAATTTTTCGTATTCCTCTGTGCTGCGGAACGAGTTTTCCAATTTGTTGATATCATCATAGATATTAACTGTCATCATCATTCTCCTCTTTTTTAAATATTCAGCCCTATCGCAATAAGCCCCTGGACGATACCAATCAGTCCACCAAGAAATGCGCCTAGCACTGTAATCATCTTCAACTCGCGCCGGGAAATGCCAAGAACAAGCTCTTCCAACCGGCTGAGTTCAAATGAATCCACTTGCTCTTTCACCATGCTTTCGATGTTAATCTTGCGCAAGGCTTCTTCCAATCTTACTTCCCCTTGCTGAAAAATGAATTCAGCAATAAGCGGTGTAAGGTGTTTCCCTGTCCATTCTAACCCGTTTGGCCAAGTCTGTGCAAGTGTCGCATTTAGGCGGCCATTAATGTTGGCTGTTTCACGTACATATTGCTTTACAGAATCAAGTGCAGGGTTAAAATCGAATTCTTTTAGCAATTCATCCGCTCTTTTGTCTTGCAGTTTTTCCCATTCACCGTGTGCCAGTGAAGTTACCAGCTCGAACGTTTTTGGCGAATTTAAAAATTTGACGATCTCGGGCTGGATGCGGTCAACAATCGGCCGCGATTCCCCAAGCAGCGATTGGAGCATGCTACCGAAACGCCCGCGAGATGCGAGGAACTCTTCAAACAAAGCTTTGATGGTCTGACGGCCTTGGAACGATACAAAATAATCGGTAGCCTGATCGATGCCATATTTAACACCGTGGACCATTTTCGCTTCGGCTTCAGCTTTCCAATTGTCCGGCATCAACTCACGAATGGTTTTTCCTTCGATATAGGCTTTGAGCGAATCCGCTTGCCGATCCACCAATTCATCCAGTTTCGACTCAAGCCTCACATCAAGATCTTGCTGATTGGCCACTTCCAACCAATCGTTCAATGAACGCGTAGATTGGAAAACATGGGCATCCAGTTGCCGTTGAATCCAGTGTTCTGTTCGTGTTTGCATGTCTTCATTTAAAAACCGTTTTTTGAAGGTTTCTGGCGTCAAAAGATGATCGACAATTGTCCGCCCTAATTGAGTGGACAATTCGTCGCGCCTTTTCGGGATCAATCCAGGGGTCAAAGGCACACGCCAAGAACCGATATACATTGTTTTATAGGGCCGGAACAGCATTTTGATGGCGATGAAATTCGTGATTCCGCCGATCAAAGCACCGATGATAGCCATGAAGATCAGCGTCAATATGATGTTCAATTTTTTCACTCTTTTCTTTTTCTTCTTTGTTAATCCGATTTAAAGCCCTTATACTAGAGAAGAGACGCAAAGGGGGATATTTATGCTTCAGCATTTTAAGTTTAAACCGATGTTTGAAAACGCCCAGCTTCCTGGCTGGAACATTTCTTTCTTCTATAAAAACGAACGCATCGCAGGTGAGTACCACCCCGATGGAACAATCGCCTGGCTAACGGAACCGCCGCAGGACGAAGAAACCGTAAAAACCATGATACATGAACTAATGCTCTTTCATGTATACGATTGAGACACCGAAATGTTTCGGCGTTTGGCTGTAAACAAATTCATAACAAAATGAATCATGGTGTATAAACTCCAAGCGGTCTGGCCACTTCGCTTTCCGTGGGCTCAGCTTCAGCCTCCTCGCGACTTACGTCCCTGCGGGGTCTTCAGCTTTCGCTGTCCCACAGGAGTCTTCGTGGCCAGACCGCTTGGATGATACCATCTTTTATCAAAGTTAGCTACCTGGGTCCACTCTCTATTTACAATAACTCTACTGTTTTGAATACGTCACTCAAGGATCTGTAGCACCAAGTGGCGACTCCTGCGGAAGAACGGAGTGATGAGACCCCGCAGGAGCTTGCGA